>JANQHY010000168.1 GCA_028282395.1 Gammaproteobacteria bacterium | reverse complement strand
ATTAAATCACCCAGCGTTGCTTTTCCAGCGCTCTCAGCACTCTTCTGAATCTCTTTCAGTGCACGGGCGCTGCCCTTTTCAATCGCCTTGATTGATAGCTGGACTTCGCGACGCTTATTGTCAATACCAATAATACGCGCTTCGACTTGATCACCAACATTAGGCTGACCACCGCCAAGCGGTTTAGAGCCTAGCTCATTCGATCTAATATAGCCCTGGACGCCTTTAGCCAATTCAACTTTCATCCCTTTGCTGCCAGCTGAAACAATTTTACCTTCAACAACCGTATCTTTCTTATTCTCTTCAACATAATCAGAGAAAGGATCCTGTTGTAGCTGTTTAATGCCTAGCGAGATACGTTCACGATCAGCTTCAATCGCCAGAATAACAACTTCAATCTCTTCACCCTTGCGATAGTTGCGCATGATCTTTTCACGCTCGCTTGTATCCCAGCTTAAGTCAAAGCTATGTAACAAGCCATCAATACCGCCATCAAGTCCGACAAAAATACCAAAGTCGGTGATAGAGCGAATTTTACCGCTAATTTTTTCACCTTTTTTATGGTTCTGAGCAAAATCTTGCCATGGGTTCTCAAGACACTGTTTAATACTCAATGAAATACGCCGGCGCCCACTATCAGCTTCCAGCACTACTGCTTCAACAGTCTCACCTAATGAAACGACTTTGCCAGGTTGGACATTTTTATTCGTCCAATCCATTTCAGAGGTGTGAACCAATCCTTCAATGCCCTCTTCAAGTTCAACAAAGCAACCATAATCGGTAATACTGGTCACTTCACCTTTAACACGCATTGCAACCGGGTAACGCTCTTCAATATTTTGCCACGGATCCCCAGCTAACTGTTTCATACCGAGGGAAATACGGCATTTCTCATGGTCAATACTCAATACAACCACTTCCAACTCTTTACCTGCTTCAACAAGTTCGCTTGGATGTTTAATTCGCTTCCATGACATGTCAGTGATATGCAGTAAACCATCAATACCGCCCAGATCAATAAAGGCACCATAGTCAGTCAAGTTCTTCACTTTACCTTTAACCTTATCGCCTTCGTGGAAACGCTCAATCAGTACTGAACGCTCTTGCGAAATCGCCTCTTCTAATACCGCACGGTGAGAAACGACGATATTATTGCGTTTATCATCCATTTTGATAATTTTAAATTCCATCTCTTTGTTTTCTAGCTCATCAGGCTCATTGACTGGATGAATATCAACTAAAGAGCCAGGGAGGAATGCTTTCAGACCACATAGATCAACAGTAAAACCACCTCTTACTTGGCCAATAATACGGCCTAAAATCTTTTCACTACTTTCCTGAATTTGCTCCAATCGGCGCCATGATTCAGCACGCTTAGCTTTTTCACGCGATAGGCGGGTTTCACCATAACCATCCTCAACCATCTCCAGCGCCACATCAACCTCATCACCGACGTTGACTTCTAACTCGCCTTGGTTATTTTCAAATTGGTAGCGTGGAATGGTCCCTTCAGACTTGAGCCCAGCACTAACGATAACATAATCTTTATCGATACGAATTACTGAGGCTTTAACAATGGTTCCTGCTTTTAATTCAATATTAGCAAGACTCTCTTCAAATAATTGGGCAAAATTTTCACTCATAGGTAGTACTCTTTATTGCAGTGTCTAAAGTTAAACAAAAAAACTACATCTTCACTGCAAGATGTTGTTTTACCAAATCTTTCACTTGAGACAATACCTCGTCAATCGTTAAATGACTGGTATCAATCGTCAGCGCCCCTTCTGCTAAAGTCAGAGGAGCAAGCGATCGCGTCATATCCCGTCTATCACGCTCAGCGAGCTCAGTCTCGAGTAGCGAAACTTTAACATCAATTCCTTTAGCTTGCAACTGCTTATAGCGCCGTTGTACGCGCTCTTTGAGGTCTGCGGTAAAAAAAAGTTTCAATTCGGCATCAGGGAATACCACCGTGCCCATATCACGTCCATCTGTTACCAATCCAGGTGCTTGGCGAAATACCCGTTGGCGTGCAAGCAGCGCGGCACGAACCTCAGGCAAACCGGATATCTGTGAGGCAATCAGCCCTATCTGTTGATGGTAAAGCTGCTCACTGACATCCTCATCCTGGAGAACCACGCGCGCACGTTGACCCGGCGCAGTGAAGGTAAACTTAACATCAAGTTCTTCTGCTATTTTCTTGATTTTATTTGGATTCTCTCTGGCATTATTGCGATCAACTGCCAATGCTAAAACGCGGTAGAGCATACCGCTATCAAGATAGTGCCAATGTAATGTTTGCGCCAATAATAGCGCAATAGTCCCCTTGCCTGATCCACACAGACCATCAATGGTAATAACCGGCACTTTCTTCATCTACTTTAGCCGCGACTCTGCTTAAAATCAGCCATGAACTCAATCAATTGATCAATTGCTGACTCTGGTAGTGCATTATACATACTAATACGGATACCACCGACGCTACGATGCCCTTTAAGGTTAATTAACCCTACTGCTTTTGCCTGGGTAATGAAGTCAGCAGTTAAACTGTCATCAGCTAGTTTAAATACCGCATTCATCATTGAGCGCCATTCTGGTGCCACGGGATTGCAATAAAAGTCATCGCTATCGATAAATTCATAAAGTTTTTCTGCTTTACGGCGATTAACTGCTTCAATTGCAGTAATCCCGCCTAATCCTAACAGCCATTTCAAAACTAATCCTGTTACATAGATAGGAAAAGTGGGAGGTGTATTAACCAATGAACCTTTCTCACTCTGCAGCCCATAACGGAAAATGCTTGGCAATAACGGTGACGGTTGATGAATAAGATCCTCTCGCACAATAACTAAAGTAATCCCGGCAATACCGAAGTTTTTCTGTGCACAAGCGTAAATCAGACCAAAACGGCTCACATCAATCTCGCGCGATAGAATCTCAGAAGAGAAATCACTTACCAGAGGAATCTCAACGTCAGGAATATTATTGAATTGTACCCCTTCAATTGTCTCATTACTCGTGTAGTGCAAATAAGCAGAGTCTGGATTAAGTTTCCACTCAGAGACTGGCGCTACATGAAAAGGCTGCTCCGTAATAAGACTCGTCACAACATTTACATCACAATAACGTTCAGCTTCGGTAATCGCTTTTTGTGACCAGTAACCACCATTTACATAATCAACACTGCTTTTATCGCCCAATAGATTAAGTGGCAACATTGAAAACTGTGCTGTCGCCCCACCTGGTAAAAATAGCACGCGATAATTATCAGGAATACCTAATAACTCTCTAAAATCTGCTTCGACTGTTTTCAATAGTGCCAGCAGCGGTTCACTGCGATGACTAATCTCCATAACCGATGCGCCTTGATCATTCCAATCTAATAGCTCATCACGCATCTGCTCAATAACGGGTTGCGGCAGTGCTGCTGGACCAGCACTGAAATTATAATGACGTGGCATATTAATTCACCTCTTCTTCTTTCATCTCATCTTGTTGTAATTCATCAACGATCTCAATACTGACTAGCTTCTCTTCATTGGCTAGACCAATTAAACGTACGCCTTGCGCATAACGTCCCATAACAGAAATTTCGCTAATGCGCGTTCTCACCAGTGTACCACGATCAGAAATCAGAATGACCTCATCACTGCTCTTGACACGCTTCGCTGCTATCAAACAGCCATTACGCTCACTGGTATCAATGGCAATCATACCTTGTCCACCACGACCTTTTGTCGCAAATTCACTAAAGAGTGTCTGCTTACCATAGCCATTTTCTGTTGCCATTAGCACTGTGTCTTCATCGGTGACTCTTACCAGCGCTACAACACGCTGCTCGGACGCCATTTTAATGCCAATGACACCGCGCGCGGTACGTCCCATGGGGCGAACTTTACTACCATGAAAACGGATGGCTTTCCCCGCAGTAGTGAACAGCATAATATCATGCTTGCCATCAGTAATCTCGACGCCAACTAACTCATCGCCCTCATCAATTGTTAACGCAATAATCCCTTGACTACGTGGACGAGAAAATTGTGTCAAAGGTGTTTTCTTGACAATACCACTCGCCGTTGCCATGAAAACAAAACGATCTTCATCAAACGCTTTTACCGGCAGAATGGCATTAATACGTTCACCTTTCTGTAGCGGTAATAAATTCACAATTGGTAAGCCGCGTGATTGACGTGATGCAGAAGGCAACTGATAGCCTTTTAACCAGTAAAGTTTACCGGCTGTAGAAAAACAGAGCAGCGTATCATGGGTATTAGCCACTAGCATTTGATCGATCACATCCTCTTCTTTCATCCGTGTTGCTGATTTACCACGACCACCACGGCGTTGTGCTTGATAATCAGAGAGCGGTTGGGTCTTAATGTAACCAACATGTGACAAGGTAATAACAAGGTCTTCCTCTTCAATTAAATCTTCAATAAGAAAGTTCTCTTCCTGTTTAATAATTTCCGTACGCCGCGGATCGCCAAATTGTGCCTTCACCTCTACTAGCTCTTCACGCACCACAGCAACTAAACGCTCAGTTTCAGCAAGAATAGCGGCTAACTCACTAATGCGTTTCAATAGCTCTTCATATTCACCAAATAGTTTATCCTGTTCCAAACCGGTTAAACGGTGCAGACGCAAATCAAGAATTGCCTGCGCTTGTTGATCAGAGAGTTGATAACTATCGTGAGCAATATCACCATGCGCGCCATTCTCAAGCGTTCCACTACGCTCAAGCAACCCTTTTACCGCTCCCATAGACCATGTCTGTGCGAGGAGTTTCTGTTTCGCTTCGGCAGCACTTTTTGAGCCTTTAATTAAGACAACAATCGGATCGATATTAACCAGAGCAATGCCTAACCCCTCTAATAAGTGTGCCCGTTTTTCCGCTTTACGCAGTTCAAAATGGGTGCGATGGGTAACAACTTCACGACGATGAGAAATAAATGCTTCTAACACCTGCTTCAGATTCAGTAGTCTGGGCTGCCCTTCAACTAACGCTACCATATTGATACCGAATGTTGATTCCATCTGTGTCTGGCTATACAGATTATTTAATACGACTTCACCATTCGTACCACGGCGTAGATCGACAACAACACGAATACCATCTTTATCAGATTCATCACGCAGTTCAGAAATCCCTTCAATTTTTTTATCTTTCACTAGCTGGGCAATTTTCTCAACTAATCGTGCTTTATTTACCTGGTAAGGAAGTTCAGTCACGATAATCGATTCGCGCCCACTCTTTTTATCACTCTCTACTGTCGCCCGTGCACGCATGACTACTCGACCGCGTCCTGTGGCATAACCCTTAATAATTCCCTGTGTCCCATTAATAATGCCCGCAGTAGGAAAATCAGGACCAGGAATATAGTCCATCAACTCCTTGATGTTGAGATCAGGGTTGTCAATCAGTGCAATACAGGCATCAAGCACCTCATTCATATTATGAGGTGGAATATTCGTTGCCATTCCCACAGCAATACCCGAAGCGCCATTGACCAGCAGGTTTGGCACCCGAGTTGGCAAAACATCGGGGATCATCTCACTTTCATCATAGTTCGGTGAGAAGCTAACCGTCTCTTTGTCAATATCGACTAACATTGCATGGGCCAATTTAGTCATCCGCACTTCGGTATAACGCATGGCCGCAGGTGAATCACCATCAATTGAACCAAAGTTACCCTGACCATCGACTAGCATGTAGCGCAGAGAGAAAGGTTGCGCCATCCGCACGACGGTATCATAGACTGCTGTATCGCCATGAGGGTGGTATTTACCAATGACATCACCGACAATCCGCGCTGATTTCTTATAGGGCTTGTTGGAGTGATTGCTCAACTCATCCATGGCATACAGAATGCGTCGATGAACCGGTTTGAGGCCATCACGTACCTCTGGCAGCGCACGGCCAACAATGACACTCATAGCATAATCGAGATAGGAGCGCTTGAGCTCCTCCTCAATACTGACGTTAACGACCTCTTTTGCAATTTTGTCCATAATCTCTCTATATAGTTGTATTATCGATTCTATTATTCAAAGGGCGGATTTTATCATGTTTTTCAGCATAACTCATTAGCCTGACGGCAAGAAGATGAGAGAAATTTCACCCTGCCACAAGTGTATCAACCGCGCGCTGATAACGCTGCATTGCCTGTAGCGGCATCCAATCATAATGGCCCTGGCGCCGCATAGCAGCCAAACGTGGTTGTGACTGCGCTAATCGGCTATCTTGCAGCCGTGCAACCACCTGTTCAACGGCCGCGCGGTCATTACAGATCAAGATCATATCACAGCCACTATCGAGGGCTAATTGGCTGCGTGCAACGATATCGCCTGCTGCTTCAGCCCCTTTCATCATCAAGTCATCACTAAAAATTGCCCCAGTAAAGTTCAAACGCTGGCGCAACCACTGCTGCAACCAATAACGTGAAAAGCACGGCGGATTGGCATCAAGATGATCAAAAACAATATGTGCCGGCATAATCGCATGTAATCCATTAGCAATAAGCCGCTTGAAAGGCATCAGGGCCTGTGTCAAGGCAGTCGATGACTCCTGCCAATCACAGTGAGGAATACCATAATGTGAATCGATAGCGACTGCACCATGACCAGGAAAATGTTTGCCGACCGCTGCCATACCTGCTTCCTGCAAACCACTGATTAATGCTTGTGCCAACAATGCAACCTGTCTGGGCTCGCTCGCAAAGGCACGATCACCAATGACATTACTGATACCTAAATCAAGGTCCAGCACCGGTGTAAAACTGAAGTCAAGATCACAGGCGAGCAGCTCAGCAGCCAAAAGCCAACCACACTCTTTTGCTAAATTAAGCGCTTGTTGTGGCGCACGCTGATAGTACTTACCAAACGTTGCCATAGGAGGCAATTTGGTAAAACCGTTGCGAAACCGTTGCACACGTCCACCTTCATGATCAACGGCTACTAATAATTGAGAATTAATTTTGCGGATCTGTTTTACCAATTCAATAAGCTGTGACGGTGATTGGTAATTACGCTTGAACAGAATGATTCCACCAACCAATGGTTGGCGCAACAGTGCAATCTCATCTGTCTGCACTGTTGTGCTAGACAGATCAATCATAAGTGGACCAATATTCATAACGCTTAGTAAAAAATATTATTCACCAAAGCGTAGCACGGCGTTACAATTGGCGTCAATTAACCGTCAACCAAAGACACCTGCCATTTTTTGTAAAAAACAAGAAAACCGCTACAAATCTATAACAGCTGAAATGATTGTTTAGTATAGTCATCATCATTATCATATTGATGATTGTTCATCTGCTCCTCCTTCATCTCATAACTATTAGGAGAAAAGGTTGCCATAGGTGTGCGCAAAGAGGAGGCGCGATACGCTTTTATCCAATTAATCCCTTTATCCACAAAAAAATAGAGTAGATCAGAAGCAATGAAAACCGCTGTTGCACCAACACCATTTACCGTACTCTCATCGGCATTAAGATGCCATTGTTGTGCTAGATCATCTGGTTTTGCATGAAGAAACAGCAGTACTGAAAAAGCACCGAAAAGGCCATAGGAAAAAACTTGCCGCGCTGTTGGGCGATGGCAAGCATTACTCTGTTTAATTAATTCCTGATTAAGCAGCACCATCTTCTCATAATTAAGATTCTCAACAGAATAGATTCTCTGCCAATCACTATTTAGATCACCATGCTGACGCTGACTTAAGTAGCTTGTTGTTTTATGCTTTTTAAGCGACAACGACAAGTTGGCAACATGACTGTCAACCTTCTCTCCCACCTTGTTAAATAAACTTTTGATGCCACCATTACGAGCAAAGATGACAATATCGTAGCAATCTTTCTGCCCACCATAACACTCAATAGCAATTTTATAGCGTTCGGGGGAGTTGACTTGGTAGAATGATTTTTTAAATTTGCTGATAAATGCTTCACTCTCTTTATTAACAATAGGCTGAAGCTCACTATCATTCACCGAGACTTTTCTTGTTATCGCATCGGACCGCTTGTTCAGTCTGGAAATCATGCATACTACTCCCAAATTATTTACTCACAACAAAAAAATTTTAATTCCCCTACTCTTATAGTGCTAGCAGCGATTATTAATGCACTGTGTACGCTATTGCACAACGGCTGCTCATCAGGTATTGTTAATCTATGGCAACACTATTCATCTCTGATCTTCATCTACAGGCCTCATGCCCTGAAATCACTGAGCGCTTCTGTCAATTCTTACATAACCAGGCCGCAACTGCTGATGCGCTTTATATTCTAGGTGATCTATTTGAAGTCTGGATTGGTGATGATAATGATACACCACTAATACAGCAGGTAATCACTGCATTACGCCAACTGACCGAGCGTGGTGTCGCTCTCTACTTTATTGTTGGTAATCGTGACTTTCTTATCGGCAAACGCTTTAGTCGTGCCTGTGGTGGTCAACTACTTGATGACCCCAGCGTGATTACCCTTTATGGCAACCGTGTTCTCATTAGCCACGGCGACCTGCTCTGTACTGAAGATACTAGCTACTTACGCTTTCGCCGTATTGTGCGGCTACGCTGGCTACAGAAACTGTTCCTACTGCTTCCGCTAAAACTGCGCCAACGCATCGCCGCGAATGCGCGGCAACGCAGCCAATACCATGTTAGTCACACCCCTCTTGAAGTAATGGATGTCACCCCGGGAGAAGATGAAAAGTGGTTACAGCAGTATCAGACAAAATTATTAATTCACGGCCATACCCATCGTCCAGCTATTCATGAACTACCCTCACAGCAGGCACGTATCGTTCTCCCTGCCTGGGATCAACAGGGAGGGTATCTAATCTGTCAAGCTGATGAAAATGATAATCAGAAACTAAACTATCAATTAGAGATTTTTGCGACAAAATCCTCTGGCACAAACGGCTGAACTTCTGCCTGCATTAAACCAAAAGCAGGTAATTGTGCTGCAATTTTGTCTGCGGCATCCTCTGATGCCACTGGACCAATATAGACAAGGCGCTTCTGATCTTGGCTGATAACGAACGGAGATAACCCTTGGTCATGAAATGTTGTCATAACCGTTTTCTCCTGCTGCTTGCTCGCAACCGGTACCATTACTACCCAGCCTTTCGCTATATTTTGGGCTTGCGTTAATGGTTTATTTTTTACCGCTGCCAATAGCTTTGTTTTATCTGTAGCTGGCTCGGCTGCAGCGGCAACACTTTTTTCAATATCAGGGGTAGCAATTTTTCTCACTGTAATCGGTTTTTGCATCTTGGGTATGGGAGCTGTAGGGATTTTCAGCGGGACGGAGAGCTTCTGTTGCTGCGCCTGAAAGCGCAACATGGGCACAACAATAACTGCAACGGCAATGATAAAAACTATAATTGATACAAATAAGTAGACATACTTCCTCATCTAAACTCTCTCCTTTTCTTCCTGTACTCGTGGCAAGATTTCACCAACAAGATGAAATGAGCCGAACAGTATCACCAGATCCTCCTCCTCTGCCTCTGCCATTACCGCCTTAAACGCACTGCTAGGCGAAGCAAAACAGCATTGGTTGTAGCCTGCAGTCTGCAACCAAGTAGCAACCTCAGCCATGTTCGCTGCACGTGGGTGATCAACTTCAGCAAGATACCAATAATCAATCTGCTGCGCTAATAACGATACCATAGCACGACCATCTTTGTCTGCTAAGCAGGAAAAGATGGCATGTTTTCTACCATGACAAGGCAAGGTGGATAGATAATCTGCTAACTGGGTGACGGCAGCCATATTATGGGCAACATCAATCAGCAGTGCCGGTTTTGCAGAAATATATTGGCAACGTGCCAATAGAGTAGCCGTCGCCACTCCCTGACGTATTGCGTCTACTTGAACCGGCAACTGGGACTGCAACTGTTCTACCGCCATCACGGCTACAGCAATATTGTCAGCCAATAATG
>JANQHY010000143.1 GCA_028282395.1 Gammaproteobacteria bacterium | reverse complement strand
AAGCAAAGGGATGCCAATTAAAACTGTTGACACATTAACTGCCAGCTTTTTTGCTTTAAACTTTTTACTTCACTTTCTCGGCGGCTCTCTTGGTGGCACTTACATCAGCTATCGCAGTCTGTTCTTAGCTAGTCTAACACTACAAATTGCAGGTCTACTTTTCATTGCCGCCAGCAAAATTAATATTATTCTACTTGGCATGGCACTTTTTCTCACCGGTAGTGGATTAAATGTTAGCTGCATTAATATGATGCTGACACAGCTTTTCTCCAATGAAGATCTACGTCGCCGCACTGCATTCTCTGTTAACTATAGTTGTATGAACCTCGGCTTCATTCTTTCCTATCTAGTGGCAAACTCGCTTCAAGCCGGCAACCACTACCATAGCCTGTTCATCATTGCCGCAGCTGGCTTACTACTAGCAGTGGTCATTCATTTTGCATCGTGGAAACATCTCAATGATAAGAAAACGCTGTTTTCTGAAAAAAATCACAGCAACCTTCTGTACCAATTATTTGGCCTCAGCATTATCCCGATCTGTTTTGTTATTACTCTCTACCTGATGCATCATGCTAACATTGCGTCACTATTAGTCTATGTGGTCTATGCAATGGCACTCTGTTTTCTCCTTTACATGGCATGTAATCAGCCCCCCGCCTATCGTAATAGAATTATCGCTTACATGATTCTCATTGCTGCCTGCATGATCTTTGCTTTTGTACAAGGCTTACTCTCAACCGGTCTACAAAATTTTGTTAAATTCAACACCAATATGAATCTTTTTGGCATTCATCTTGAACCAAGCGGTTTCAATCTATTTGAAAGTCTCTTTGTTGTCATCTTTGGCTTATTGCTAGCAAAAAAAACGAGTAAAAAATTGGGCTCCACGCATTCTAATCCCGCAGAGAAATTGATTATTCAAGGCTCAGGTATTTTTATTTTTGCTTTTTTGATGGTCCCTTTAGGCATTCTCATTATGAACATTACTGGTGCAACAAAAGTACAACTCTTTTTTCCTATACTGCTACTACTCTTTACTGCTGCAGCTGAGATATATATCAATACAACCAATTACGCCATGGCAGGTGAACTTGGCGAAGTTAAGCATCAAGGGTTACTGACTGGCTATATGTTTTTAAACATTGCCGTTGGCACTGATCTTTCCGGCCCCTTCTCAAACATTATTCTGGGAAAATATAACAACCTTAAGCAGATCAGTGCTAGCCAAACCAACCCGATGTATGCAAAAATGTTTTTAATAGTTGCTGCTATTGTCGCAGCCATTACGCTGGGCTACTTACTACTGGCGCCCTTCATTCGTAAACTTAGATTAACAGAGGAAACATCATCATGATTGGACGCCTAAATGGCATATTGCTGGAAAAACAGCCACCCCATCTTTTAATTGATATTCATGGCGTCGGCTATGAGGTTCAGGTATCGATGAATACTTTCTGCCACCTACCTTCACTGAACGAGCAAGTAACGCTCCATACTCACCATGTTGTGCGTGAGGATGCTAACCTGCTCTTTGGCTTTCTTGAACTGCGTGAACGCACACTCTTTCGCCATCTCATTAAAGTCAATGGTGTTGGTCCAAAAATGGCGCTGGCAATTCTCTCCACTGTTGAACCTGATCACTTTCTTCTCTGTGTACAGAACCAGGATATTAAAAGTTTGACACGACTACCCGGTGTGGGCAAGAAAACAGCAGAACGATTGCTGATTGATATGAAGGATCGTCTAAAGGATTGGTCCAGCGATACCTCGCTAGTAGTCGAGACAGCGCAATCAGCGAATGCTAGCAATAGCGCTATTGGAGACGCCATTGACGCATTAGTTTCACTTGGCTATAAAGCAGCACAAGCACAACACGCTATTTCACAAATTGCTAAAGAGGGGATGGCATCCGCTGATCTCATTCGCCTAGCACTGCAGACAATGGCTAAATAGCCTGAGCCTTATGAGAAATATCCACGACCAAACCCCTGGTAAAGCAAAAACAGCCCTACAATCAACATAAATACGATTGAGGATATATAGGCGCCATTATTGTGCATTCGTTTCATCATATAGGAAGGGAATGTTGGAAATAGTAAATTCACAACACCTTTGATTAAAGTAAGCCAAGCCAGAATGGTAATGACAATACGCCAATCTGCCACCCAGATATTATGCCCAACCACTAATAGTATCCCCAATATCAGGGTAAAAACTGCTGTCATACATAAAACAGCAGGCTGCTCAACAACTTGATCAAACATTGCCAACATAGCACGGCGGCGTACAATCATAATAATTGTCATCAGCAGAAAATAGATACTCATGACTTTAGCAAGAAATAATGAAATTGCCATAATACTCTCCTTAGTTAACACTATGCTTTAATTCCTATTGTTGATTATTGTAGCATGAGAGCATTGATATTTGCCAACACCCACGCATTAGCAGCGCTGCTAGTATAATTTTAGCAATGACTACTCACTATAAGCGACAGGGTCTCTTACCATCTCTGCCAATGCTTCAACCCAGCGCGTATCACTATTCAGGCATGGAATAGCAATCAAAGCTTCACCACCCAATGCTTTCCACTGTTCAGCACTGCGAATGGCAATCTCTTCTAATGTCTCTAAACAATCATTAACAAATGAAGGCGATACAATGGCAATCCGACGCATACCGCGATCAATTAACGACTGCAATGAGCGATCAAGATATGGCTGCACCCAAGGAATACGCCCTAAGCGCGACTGAAAAACTGTCTGATAACTCCCTTCAGGCAGTTTTAATTGCTGCGCCAGCAGCCGGGAGGTTTGATAACATTGTGCGCGATAGCAGTGACGATTACTCTCCCCAATAGCTGGGCACGGCTGAAGACGGTCACACTCACCTTGGCAACCACTTTTGTCAATATGGCGCTCTGGTATACTGTGGTAACTAAACAGCAGACCATCAATTTTTTCCTCCGCTAATGTACGCTGAATACGTTGAACATAAGCATCAACAAAACCTCGATGTTGATAAAATTGATTATAAATTTTTACTGTTGGAATATTATTCTGCCGTGACAACTGCTGCATTACCCGCTCAATCGCTGAGCCAGTTGCGGCGGAACTATACTGGGGAAACAGGGGAATAATCGTCAACTGTTGACACGATTTAAGCCGTTGCAATGCACTAGCAATTGATGGCTCACCATAACGCATAGCCAGTTCAACCTGATACTCTTCGGTTAATACTTCAGCAAGCTGCTGCTGCAATTGATAACCATAAACACGCAATGGCAAACCTTCCGGTGAATTAATTTGACGGTAGGCTAACGCTGATTTTTTACTGCGGAAAGGTGCAATAATTAAATTTACCAACGGCCAGCGAATAATAGCAGGCAAATCAATGACACGTGGATCAATTAAGAATTCACGCAAATAACGCCATACTGCCGCACGACTACAGTCCTGCGGGGTACCTAAATTAATTAATAGAACCGCTTTTGCCGTCATGCCTAACTCCTGCTATTCGCCATCATTTACTCTGCGATAATAGAAGCAGGCTCACCCGCCATTGATGTTTCAATTGCTGTCAGAAGCGCCTCGACCGTCAAGCCAAAATAGTCAAACAGCTTCTCCGCTGGTGCTGATAGTCCAAAGCGATCGATACCTATTACCTGGCCTGCTAATCCAACATATTTGTACCAAAATGGCGTTGACCCCGCCTCAATAGCGATACGTCGTGTCACGGCTGATGGCAATACCTGTTCACGATACTCAGGGCTTTGCCGATCAAACAGCGTCGTTGCTGGCAATGATACGACACGGATTCGCCGTGAACTCGCTTGTGCTGCCTGCATTGCTAAATCAACTTCTGAACCGGTTGCCAGCAGAATCACCTCTGGCATACCTTCACAATCGTGTAAAATATAGCCGCCACGATGAATATTAGCGATCTGTGCATCACTGCGCGGTTGTGGTGCTAAATTTTGCCGACTCATACATAATACTGTCGGCTCATGACTGCTCTGCAAGGCTGACTGCCACGCCACGACTGATTCAGTACCATCACATGGCCGCCAAGTCACTAAGTTAGGCGTATTACGCAAAAGCGATAAGTGCTCAATCGGCTGATGTGTTGGACCATCTTCACCAAGACCGATTGAATCATGCGTAAAAACATGAATAACGCGCTGCTTCATTAAAGCTGACATTCTCACAGCACTTGCATTATAACTAAGGAAAGCTAGGAAAGTCCCGCCATAAGGGATAAACCCACCATGGAGCGCGATACCATTCATGATAGCGGTCATAGCAAATTCACGCACACCATAGTGAAGATAATTGCCACGCGGATTATCGTGGTTAAAAATCTCAGCCTGTGGCCACAATGTGCAATTTGATCCCGACAGATCAGCAGAACCGCCAAATATCTCTGGCAAAATTTTGCCAACCTCAGCGAGAACCGTACTATTCGCTTTACGTGTTGCCACCGCTTTCGTTGCTGCCGCAGCAGATTTTAATAATTCAGCGATCGTCTGGTCAAAATTTTGCGGCAATTCACCACTGATGCGTCGTTGCAACTCTTTCGCTAATTGCGGGCGAGCCTGTTGATAGTCTTCATACTGCTGTTGCCACTGCTGCTGCTGTTCAGCACCACGCGCCTTAGCATCCCAAGCATCATAAAACGCTTGGGGTATTTCAAATGGCGGCAACTGCCAATCCAATGCCGCACGAGTTAAAGCAATCTCTTCACTCCCCAGTGGCGCGCCATGTGCTGCGGCAGTATTGACTTTATTAGGTGAGCCATGGCCAATTTCAGTACGGCAACATAATAGCGTTGGTCGTTCAAGTTCGTCATGGGCCTGTTTTAATGCTGCTTGCACTGCATCAGGGTCATGACCATCGATATGATTAATCACTTGCCAACCATAAGAGGTAAAGCGTGCAGCAGGGTCGTGCTCCATCCAATCACTTGCCTTGCCATCAATAGAGATATCGTTATCATCCCAAATAACAATTAATTTACCTAGACCAAGCTTACCCGCTAATGAACACGCTTCATGGGAAATCCCCTCCATCAGGCAGCCATCACCAATAAAAACATAGGTGCGGTGGTCAATAATAGCAAGTCCAGGTTGATTGAATTCAGCTGCAAGCCGTTTTTCTGCAATGGCCATACCAACACCATTGGCTAATCCCTGCCCTAATGGGCCAGTGGTTGTTTCAATTCCCGGCGCTTCAAACAGCTCGGGATGACCTGCTGTTTTTGAATGGAGCTGCCTGAACTGTTTCAGATCTTCGATAGTTAAATCATAGCCGGTTAAATGGAGCAGCGCATAATGCAGCATTGAACCGTGGCCATTAGAGAGAATAAAGCGATCACGGTTCCACCAGTCTGGATCTGCTGGATTATGTTTAAGAAAATCGTTCCATAAAACTTCGGCAATATCCGCCATACCCATTGGCATACCGGGATGGCCTGATTTGGCGCGCTCGACTGCATCAATACTTAAAATACGCAGCGCATTGGCAAGTTGACGACGTGATAGCATAGTTTCCCCCAAGTTGTTGATACTGGCTATACCTAATTGGATGCAGATTGCAGTAAACCCGCACTGCTGCCAACCCCTGGCAATCCGATGAGTATAGCGATCCACTGGATTGCTATTGTGTCGAAGTTATCTCTTAACAGCAAGGGGGTAGTATCATTAAATTACCACTTTTCCCCTAATCGGCCTTGGCCGTTTTTTCACTTTCCCTGGAAGAGTGGCTGGAGAAAGAAAAAAACGGAATTTTTTGTGTGCAGATATTGACCATACATAAGATCGTCTGTTATCCTTTCATCTCTTCGTAAGATAACGATTTTTATGGGATAAGAAAAATGATAAAAAAACTCTCATTACTGATGACTCTTGCTACAACAATCGCCATGACACCTGTAGCGATGGCCACTACTACCGATAACGATACAACTGACTGGCTATCTCCACAAGGTTGGTATGCTGAGGGCACTGCTGGTAGCAATCTCTACTACCTTGGTGTTGTTACTAGCTCTTCCACATTCCCCAACGGTTTTGACGGGTTTGGCTGGAGTGCAGCCATGGGTTACCGCGGCAAACCAGGCGGCACAGCTGTAGAATTTGGCTTTATGCAGAATATTTTTAATACCGATATCAGCACTGAAACTGCTAGCGGCTTAAGCGCGGATGTATCAACTCGCGTTGCCACTTATGTCCCTTATGTTGCTGCACGTTGGGATCTGCAAATTGCTCATAGCCGGGTTGCCTTTATTCCTAAAATTGGTGCGATGTTTGTCTACCTACCTGAAGAAACTGCTAAAACCACAATTGATGGTCAATCAGCAAGCGGTACACTTGACCGTGTCGGCTTCCCACTACCATTCGTCGGTGCCGGGTTCAGTTATGCTATCACTAAAAATGTTAGACTTGTCGCCCAATATCAGGGAGCAGTTTATGGGATTGCTGGTGCCGGACTCTTCAGCGCTGGACTTGACTACTATTTTAGTTAAACACCCCCTTGACAGAAATTTCTGTCAAGAACACCAATAGGTTTCATTTCAACCAAACCGTAGCGCCAGCAGGATGGCGCTTTTTTTTGCCTCCTCGCTTAAGTCATTAATTAGTATGTGAAAAAAATAATATACTTTCATGTAATCCTATCTTAATCAAAATGTACTATATTTTATATAAAAAGAAAAAATAGAGCGAGGTGCACCATGCCACGCAAACACAAAAAAAGGAAATTTTATAGCACTAGTAAACCTAAATATAATCGTTATAACGATAAGACCAGAAAACAGCAAAAATATGACGCGCAGGTTAGACGTAGAGCTCAAAACAAAAATTGGCAACAGGAAATGAGGATGCCTGAATACGAAGAAACACAAAAAGTTTTCGATAAAACTCTTGAAGAACAGGAGATAAAATTTAAAGAGAGCTACCTAAATCAATGGAATAAATCTGTAAAAGATATCTCAACCATTGATGACAAGCTCAAGCAACTATTGGAAATGCAGGAGCAGCGCAACGTCTCTGAAGAGACGAAAAAGAAATTCAACGAGAGCATCAAAAAACAGAAAAATGAGATGCAAGATAATGTCGAAAAAGAGTACCAGAATGACTTTAATAATTTCTCTACTAACATTGACATCCGATCCCTTAATAGTCAGGTTAAAAATATCCCTTTTGCTCAACGCGGACGCTACTATGATGCAGAAAAATTTAGAACCAATATAAAAGAGAAGTTGATTAGCACAACCACTGGTCTACTATCAACCATTCAAGAAAACAGATTCTTTGCAAGAACAGAAAGAAGAATTGCCAATCTTGATAAACATCTGGATGCGCAAATAAAACTGGAAAAAGGGCTATTGGAACGGGATAAGAAAACCAAAGAGATACAAAACAACCTCGAAAAAGAGATCCATAAGTCTGACACGCTCGATGATATGGATGTATTTGGCTCGCTACACAAGTCACTATTCGATCGCGACCAAGTCATGAGCAAAGAAGACAACACTCAGAAAAAGGGTGACAGAAAAACACTTCTGGAAAAATTCAAAGAGAAGAGAATTGAAGAGATGCTCAACATAAAAAAGGATCTCAATGATAAGCGAGAAAAACTACAAAATGAGTTCAAAGAAGTAGAAAAGAAGATAAAAGAGTACTACAAAGAAAAGGATGACTTTAATCAGCGCATGGAAGACATCCAAAATGAAAAAATGATGTACATTGAAAAGTGTAACGAACTTCTTGATAAAAACAATAAATTAATAGAAAACTTTGACAATAATCAACGAGCGCAAGACTTTGACAAAGCCTATGATTATGGCTTAGA
>JANQHY010000064.1 GCA_028282395.1 Gammaproteobacteria bacterium | reverse complement strand
ATTCCTTCACAACGAGAAGTACGTTACATTGTTGCCATCGTGCCAACGATAGCCATGCTTGCTGCCTATCCATTCTCTCAGTTTGCATCGTACAGCTATTTTCACCGTATACGTTCAGTTGTACGCTGGGCATCTTGGCTAATCATATTGCTGACCTTAATTAGCATTAGCATCATGAATACACTGTTTTTTAGCAAGTTTCCTTATCTCCATTATTCCTCAATGCTCATCATGCTTGGCAGTGCTTTCGTCGGTGCAACATTGAACCTTGGGAAAAATCGCGCCGCGTTTTCAAAGGACTTTATTGCGCTAGTATTATTAATGGGAGTCTATATAGTCGTTTTATTTATGGTGATTAATCCTGTTAAATACCAATTGAATAAAACTGAAAGCTTAGTGAATAGTATCGAAATGCTTAACAAGCCAATTGTTTTTTATAAAATTAATTCAGATAGCTTTCCACTTCAGCTTATTGCTAATTTAAGACAAATACCTGATGTGGCATTCTATGATCAACCTGAACAGCTAAAGCATATTCAACAGAACAGTATTGTGATTATTTCCAGCCGTCATCGCATAGATGTTCCTCCTCTTCCTTCTCAAATTACTAAAAAAATGAAGCTTCTTATCCAACAGAAAGTTTCTCATGATGAGATCTCTGCCTGGCTATACCGACAAAACGCCTGATCTGGCAGTCGTCTCTATACTAGAAAACTAGCCCGGTCTAGCATTGTCACTTGAGTAGTTTAACAATGGTCTTTGCTTATCTACGGAAGAGGGTAGTAGTTGGTAATTTACGCTTTACGGGCGCTGATTTTTACTCTTAGCCATTGGACAACGATATGGAGTAAAGGTAAGCAGATCGATAACATAATAATAATGATGATAGCGATAGAGAAATTCTCTTTCACCCATGGGATGCTGCCGAAAAAGTGGCTGATATAAATAATCAGCATGACCCACATGAAGGCGCCAATACAGGTATACCAGAAGAAATGGAGTCGGTGCATACGGCTGACGCCGGCAACAAATGGGGCATAAGTACGTACCAGTGGTACGAAGCGAGCGATGATTAGCATTTTGCCGCCATAACGCTCATAGAAATCGTGCGAGCGCGCCAGGTAACGTTTTTTAAATATCAACGAGTTATCATCTTTAAAAAGTAAATGGCCAATTTGACGGCCAATGGTGTAATTGACAACATTTCCTAATATGGCAGCAATGATTAACAGAATAATCAGCGTATGGAGTCCCAGTGCCTGTTGTGAGGTAATAATGCCAGCAGCAAACAGTAGGCTATCGCCGGGCAGGAAAGGAAAAATGACCAAACCAGTTTCTGCAAAAATAACAAAGAAAAGAATGGCATAGGACCAAGCGCCATAGTGGCTGACCATATTGGCAAGATGAACATTTAAATTTAGGACGTAGTCTATACCGGCGCTAAGCATGGTTTTTAATGTATTGTTTCAATATTTGTTATCTTCCTTTCCGAGGGGTGAGAGTGTAACAAAATAATGGTTTGATCGCAAGGTAAGAAATTGCAGTCAGTATTGATAAGTAATAGGTAAGGAGCAAAGCCCTGCGACGTCTACACTTGGCAACTGATTAATGCCATTGTTAGACAGGCAGGGCTACTGTACGATTATATTAGGATTTAGCTGCTAATAATGTCGTTGCCGGCTGCTGTTGCTGCTTTGCCATATTCGCCCCTTCCTGCTTCTCCATGAGAACAGTAACATGAGATGGATACTTCTCTACCGCTCCCGTTGCCGCATCAACAATGACGCCAGGCCAGAATAGGACATCTACTAATGTCCAGGCATTGAAGCTGTTGCCAACACCAACTGATTTCTGTTGATAGTTTTTGGCAACACAGTGCGCTTGTAAACCACCATACTCTCTGGCAACGGTAACGCTACCTGGATTAGAGGGGATAGAGTAGACTCTGCCTTTTTTATCCTTTAGCGTACACGCGGCACCAGGAACAATTTGATGGGTATCAGCGCTAATAGCTTGTACACTGATGTTTTGACTAGTGCCTGACACGATTGTCGCACAACCATATAGCGATGCAGCCAGGATAGCAGCACTTGCTATTTTCAAAGAATTTTTATATTTCATAATAACCTCATTATTTTATAAGACGCGCTAAGATAGCATCTCTTACATGGATAATCAATGGTCATTTTCAATCAGCGCTCTATTCTATACATCTTTCTCTATTATGCGTATTTCTTGCGCCTGCAGCAGCTAGCACAGAGATGGTAAGATATTGTAATATAATTAATTTTATACTTTTGGCTAACTGATAGAGATATGGTGACTGCTCTTCCTATTAGCGTCATTCACAGCATCGTTTACCTCATTAAGAGACTGATTGGCCTCTTTGTTATTTTTTAGCGTCTGTTTTTCCATTCTATTTGCTAGCATGCGCGCTCCTTTTGCGGCGATTAACACGACACCAGAAGCAATAACCAGTCCTTCACGAATAGTATTCATCTGACCCTGATCACAATAATTTTCATCATTTAGATACATGCTTAGCGTCATGCCGGTGTTAACTAGATCAAATGTCATCTGTAGCCCATTGCAGGTGTAGCCAACATATCTAAAAAAGGAGCTACTGCAGTTGCAGGAACTTTTATTTTGACCTACATGAGTAGGATTGTCCCCTTTTTTGTAGAGTCTGTCTTGCTCAATCTCATTTGCTTTGTTTGAAAAATGGTCAGCAACTGAATAGGCTACACTGTATCCTCCTACACCCATTGAGCAGGCTGACAAAATGCTTGGAATAGGGCCGATGCAAAATTTTGTTGGGGCAAAGTAGTTAACGGCTTTCGAGGCAGCTTCGACGCCAGCCCAGCAGAAATTTCCAGTATAGGAGGCGTATTGTGCGATTTTTCTGTATTTTTGTTCCTGCCCTTTGCTCGGATCCTGCTTATTCAACTCACTAAGAGAAGTATAACGCCTATGTGAGAGCTCCTGGTTATAGGTAGTGGTTTTGCTTAAAGACATTTTGCACCTCGATATTATTTTTGTAATATATAATGATAAATAGATAATAATTTTATTCAATGAAATTTGTAATATATTTTATATTTTATCGAATTTTTTGATATTGGTGAAATTTGCTAGGTAGAAAAAATGGCGTGACTATCGACTATTGATGAAATTTTCTTTACGATCATCGATGATCCGGCATAATATAAGTTAAATGTTCAAAATTTGAACAAAGGTGGATAGTATAGTCATGAGAATCATACGTGGCGGTCGTTTGCCAACAGCGCCACTTACGGCAACAGCCCTGGCAATCGGTAATTTTGATGGGGTACACCAAGGCCATCAGGCACTCTTGGCTAAACTGGTTGCAGAAGCGAAAGCGCATCAGCTTGCCCCCGTTGTTTTTACCTTTGAACCACCTCCGCAAGCTTTTTTTGCTCAGGATGCACAATCAACAACTGCACGCTTAACCCCATTGCGGCAGAAAATTGCTCTGTTTGCTAAGCATGGTATTGAAACACTCTATTTGCAGCGTTTTGATGATCACTTCTCACGCTTAAGCAAACAGGAATTTATTGCTGATAAACTCGTGGAGCAACTCGGTGCACGACTTATTATAGTTGGAGAGGATTTTCGTTTTGGTTACCAGCGCCAAGGCAATTTTACCGATCTAACTGCGATGGCGACCACCTATGGCTTTAAGGTGATGTTAGCACCGCAGATTGTGCTTGATGAGCAGCGTATAAGCAGCACCTGGATACGTGAGGCGTTGCAGGCTGGTGATCTTACTACCGTTGAACGTCTACTTGGGCGAAGCTATCGTCTCTGTGGTCGCGTTGCGCATGGCAAGAAGTTGGGGCGGCAGTTGGGGTTTCCGACTGCTAATCTCTATTTTCATGATATACGGCGCTTGGCAGTTAGAGGTATCTATCCCGTTCGGGTCAGCGGTTTGGCGAACCAGCCTCTTGCAGGGGTTTCCTATGTTAGTCAACAGCCGTCGCAACAGCAGAATGTCCTGGAGGTGTTTCTACTCGACTTTAACGAAGAGATTTATGGCCGTCAGATCACAGTTGAATTTGTGCACAAGTTGCGTGATGATTGCCACTTTGATGAGGTTGAGCGTTTAAAGGTAGCGATTTCTCAAGATATTGCTGCTGCCCGCCACTTTTTTCACCCATCAGCGGTTGGTTTGACTGATAGAATGACATACAATGCCAAAGATT
>JANQHY010000025.1 GCA_028282395.1 Gammaproteobacteria bacterium | reverse complement strand
GGGACTATATCGTTGTGGTCAATGCCGAAAAAATCCGTGTGACTGGCAATAAGCTAAAAGACAAAATGTATTACCGACATACGGGCTATATCGGTAACTTAAAGCAAACTAACCTCAGTGATCTATTAAACTCTCATCCAGAGCGTGCTATTCAAACTGCGGTGAAAGGCATGTTGCCTAAAAACCCATTGGGTCGGGCAATGATCAAGAAACTGAAGATTTATGCTGGACCAGATCACAAGCATCAGTCACAACAGCCTGAACCTTTAGACATTTAAATCAAATATTATTTAGAAAGTACCATCTATGGCAGACACTCAATACTACGGCACAGGTCGCAGAAAAAGTTCATCAGCACGCGTTTACATTTCTGCTGGTAACGGTGCGATAAATGTTAATTCACGTCCAGACGATAAATACTTTGGTCGTGAGACAGCGCGCCGTATTATCCGTCAGCCATTACAAGCCACAGAGATGGCCGATAAGTTTGATATCAACATCAAAGTTAAAGGTGGTGGCATTAATGGTCAAGCTGGAGCAATACAACTTGGGATTGCCCGTGCCTTACTAGCTTACGATAACGAATTACGTTCGCCCTTGCGTAAAGGTGGATTCTTAACGCGTGATGCGCGTGAAGTTGAACGTAAAAAAGTTGGCTTGCGTAAAGCACGTAAGAAAGAGCAATACTCTAAGCGTTAATCAATTCATCAAGCTTTATGCTTTAGTGACAGAAACTGGGTCACCAAGGCTAACGTTCTTTAGATTGGTCACGTCACCTATCGCATCTGCCCATATATTTGTTTTAGCGGCTAAACGTATCTCATTGCCTTTAGATATTGGTGTGGGCCCATAGCCTATAGCGATGCAAGCGCCTTCTACCCAAAAAGCAATTTCACCCTTATCGATCACATTTTTGGCGTTGTCTTCTAACTCGCAAGCAACAGGGATTGCAAAATAGACTTCATCACCCCAAGTCTGTGCGCTAGATTGATAAGGTAATCCGGCATAGATGGCTTTTGCGCATGCAGTATCGCGTAGTTTAATTTCAAGGCTGTATTCGCCGATCTGAATAATTAGACGGTTATCTGCATCTGGCATCGATTCAGATTCAGTTAGCTATTTAGCATTGCGTGCAAGGTGGAACTGGCCGCTTGTTCTAAGAATAAGGTGTCGACACCTACTGTTAATAAATTAAACCCCATCGCCTTATAAGGCAAAACATGTTCTGCACTAATGCCAAATATGCCTAGACGAGTGCCTGCAGTCTGGCATGTTGTGCTGATTGTTTTAATCGCATGTTGTACTTCAGGATGTTGTACATCGCCCGTGTAACCCAAGCTTGCCGATAAATCATAAGGTCCGATCAAGACTGCATCTAAGCCTTCAAGCTGAGCGATTTGCTCAATGTTATCAACAGCAGTGCGACTTTCTGCTTGTAGGACAATCACGGTGTGATCATTGGCTTGAGTTAAGTACTCACTAAATTCACGGCCGTATTGGTGAGCACGCCCCACGCCCACACCACGACTGCCTTGTGGAGGATATTTAGCGGCGGTGATGACTTGCAATGCTTGTTCTTTTGTATCGATTTTAGGCACGATAATGCCGCTAGCACCTGCATCTAATACTTTTTTTATCCAGGCTTCGTCTGGACCTGGAATGCGCACTAAACAAGGTGTTTCCTTAGCTGCCTGCAACAAGCTGATGATTTCGTTAGGGCCAAATGCGCCGTGCTCAGCATCTATAAATAACCAATCAAAGCCCACTAAGCTGAGCAACTCTACGATTTCTGTTGAAGGTACAGAAACTAATGTGCCGACGAGTGTTTGATTCTCTAAAAGGCGTTTACGAAAGTTATTATTAAGCATGAGTGAAATTAAATTTTTTGAATACCCTGATCACCGCCCAGCAACAAAATATCAGCCGGTCGAATCGCGAAGATGCCAACTGTGACTACACCTGCCATAGCACTAATATCTTTTTCTAACTTAATGGGTTCCGCTATCGTTAGATTATGGACATCGAGAATAATATTGCCATTGTCTGTGGTAAAACCTTCGCGTAATTCAGGTGTGCCGCCAAGTTTTACTAATGCGCGTGCCACACTACTACGTGCCATAGGAATCACTTCAACAGGTAAAGGAAAGGTACCTAAAGTCCCAACCAACTTTGAATCATCAGCAATGCAAACAAATTGGTGACTGGCACTAGCTACAATTTTTTCACGAGTAAGAGCACCTCCGCCACCTTTAATCAAGGCGCGGCTCTGGGTAGCTTCGTCAGCACCATCGACATAAAGCGGGAGCTCTCCAGCTGAATTTAAGTCCAATACACGAATGCCATGAGCTTGTAATCTTTCTGCGCTGGCCTTAGAGCTTGCTACCGTTCCATCAATTTTATTTTTATACTGTACTAAGCCGTCAATAAAATAATTGGCTGTTGAGCCTGTACCGACACCGATAATGTCGCCAATTTGTATATAATCAAGCGCTGCAAGTGCAGCAGATTTTTTTTTATCGTCGCTATTCATAAGTTATCGCTAGTTTAAAAGATAATAATGAGGCGTTGTTTCTATTAATACCAAAGGCTATATCATAACTTGGCAATTTCAAAGCAGATTAGTCAATCGTCTAAAGAAAA
>JANQHY010000312.1 GCA_028282395.1 Gammaproteobacteria bacterium | reverse complement strand
TGTTTCTGTATTATTATTGGACATATGATGAGTCACCTTTTCTCGTTGCAGATACTAACCTCTTCTTATTACCTCGTCAAACAGATAATTTTTCCTAATTGTGCTTTTCCACTTGCTTTACTATAAACGGTATTAATTGACTATTGACGGTTACGCGGAAAGTGACTATGCTGGGATCTTCCAAGGAGTGGTAGAGTATTATCGCTCGCACTAATGTAGATGCGAGGAGATAGTGATTAAATAATTAACACTTTGTATAGATATCATGACAGAACAAGAGATAATAGAGCATATTAAAGCCCAGATTGCTGAACATAGTGTTCTACTTTATATGAAAGGCTCACCTCAAATGCCGCAGTGTGGTTTTTCTGCACAAGCTGTTCAACTATTAGAAGGGTGTGGGGTAGAGTTTAGCTTTGTTGATGTTTTGGCGAATCCGCAAATACGTCAACTGCTTCCTAAAGTGGCAGGTTGGCCAACGTTTCCACAGCTTTATATTCATGGTGAGTTGATTGGTGGTTGTGATATCATGCGTGATCTTTATCAGCAAGGTGAGTTGCAGAAGCTTTTACAACAAGTTGATACAGATCAATAGTAAATAGAGACGTTTTTTTATATTTAAAAAGTAGGAGATAAATAATGCCGACACTTGTTGCAAAAAAAGCGCCTGATTTTTGTGCGCCAGCCGTTTTAGGTAGTGGGGAAATTATCGACCAATTTCGTTTTTCGGAAATAATTAATGGTAAATATGCAGTGCTTTTTTTCTATCCACTCGATTTTACTTTTGTTTGTCCGTCAGAATTAATTGCATTAAACCGCAGACTTGATCAATTTAAAGAGCGTGAAGTGGAAGTGATTGGTGTATCAGTTGATTCACAATTTACCCATCACGCTTGGCGTAACACCCCAGTGGAACGTGGCGGTATTGGCGAGGTTGGCTATACATTAGTTGCCGATGTCACGCATAATATATGTCAACTTTATGGTGTCGAGCACCATGAACAGGGTGTTGCATTGCGCGCTACTTTTATTATTGATAAAGAGGGTTTTGTTCGCTCACAATTAGTAAATGATTTACCAATTGGTCGTAATGTTGATAACGCATTGCGTTTAGTTGATGCTGTGCAATATTATGAGCAGAATGGTGAAGTTTGTCCTGCTGGTTGGCAGCGTGGAGAGAGTGGAATGCAACCTACTAAGGAAGGTGTGGCAGACTATTTATCAGAAAATAGTGAAAGATTGTAAAAAACTTCATTTTTTTTTAAAAAAAATGTTGTTTTTACTTGATAGATCACTTTTTTTAGGTTAAGTTGGTCCTAGCCTGACAAGATTGTCGGGGGGATTGGCTAGAAATAGCGTAAAGAAAAGTTATTTTTAATAATTTTTCTTTACAAACCTGAAAAGGTGTATTATGGTTAGCCTCAATCCTGGCTTTATTGTTAGGAGATCGGGGTTTGTGTTGGTTTGGTTTTGTTTCTTTGCAAGGAGATGAAACATATGAGTATGAAAATGAAAATTATTTCGACCTTAGCGTTAACAACTGCTTTTACTTTTGCTAGTTCAACAGCATTAGCAGCTGAAGTTATAGGTCACGGGGCTGCTGCTCCTGTTCCTCACAGTCACGTTGTTATGAATAACAATGTAGCTGCTCCAGGTCAGGGTTTAAGCGGACAGCAAATGCAATATGATGTTCTCAATAATGAGATCGGTTATATTAGCGATAGTAACACAGGAATGGGTCTGTTAGGTAACAGAATCCGTGTAACAGGATTGATGAATGTTGGAGGTTTTGCTCAGCAAAATCGCGGCTTTCTGATTTACTATCCACTCGCGGATGGTCAAAAGGCAAAGAGCAATCAGAATGCCATTAACTATTCTGGTCGTCTGTTCTTCCTGGCGGATGCTAACAACTGGATCCACGCGACTTTAGGCTTGTTCTATGCAGGCACTAAAGATCCTGTTGGTCTAAGCGGTAATGCATTTACCTCTAGCCGTTACTATGGCCAAGGTTACATGTATTATGGTAGCAGTACTACTGTCGGAACTGGAAATGCTCAGACAGGTAATAATCCTAGTGGCGATCTTTCTATTGATGGTATCGAAGTGGAGCAAGCCTATGTTGACATTAAAGATTTCAACAGAGCACCAGTAGCCATCCGTATTGGTCGTGCATATGCGCCATTTGGTACATATGATCTCAACGCTGCGAATTACACGTTTGCACAACAAATTGAGATGACTCGTGCTGACTTAGTTCAACTCTCTTACAGTGGTAGAATGGGTCTTTATGGTGCAGTTTACGCCTTCAATGGTTTGAACAAGCGCTCTAAACTTACTCCTGCTGTAATCAGTCCTGAGCATTATATAAATCCTTGGACTAACTCTGATGATGAGATTGAGAATGGCGGTATTGAAGTTGGTTACCACGGTATGGTAAACAATTATGGTACTTTCCATTACAATGTTACCGGTGGTTACATCTTCAATCTGCTTGACAGCAATGCTTTCTACAGATATCTGCAATCTGCTGGTTATACTGATCGCGTTGGTGGTTGGAACGTCCATGGTGATATCCTGTTCGGCGCATTTGGCTTAACAGCTAACTACGTTTCAGCAGCTGAGGATATGGAAAAAACTGACTTTACACGTATCTCTGATAGTAATGGCGGTGGTAATATTGCTCGTCGTGCTAAGCCTGCTGCAGGTAACGTCTATGCTAGTTATCACTTTATGACTTATGCGCACCGTAGTACGCTTAAAGTCGGATACGAGTGGACAAGTGAGGCTGCACTGTTCTCAGGTATTCCAGAGGGCCATATAACTGTTGCTCAGCAAGCTTTCACATTGCCAGAAGATCGCTATGCAGTTCAGTATAACGTTGATGTTCTGCCTAATACTACTTTCGGTATTGGCTTTAACTATGACGATGCTTATTCTGCAACTTGTGGCGGAACAGGTGATCACTCTACTACAGAGTGGGCACGCTTAACTGTCGCGATGTAGTAAGCAATCAGAATTCCATTCTGATTAAAACGACCCGCAATAGCGGGTCGTTTTTTATTTGTATACCCACCATAGAATCTTTCGGGGAATACGAGAATGAATAACCACGATCATGCTCTAGTTCGAGTGCTGATTGATTTGGCATTACAAGAAGATTTAGGTCAGCCGTTTCAGGATATTACTTCGATGACCCTCTGGCAGACAGATACTGCATCTGATGCAACGGCTATTGTGATATCAAAGCAGCAGCAACCATTAATTTTTTGTGGCAGTGCATTAATTAGTCATGTAATAGAGAGATTTGAGCAACCCTATCAGCTTGAGAGTTATTTTAATGATGGTGATCGTGTGATGCCGGGAGAGACCCTGTTTTCTCTAACCGCTCAGAGTCATGTGCTGATGATGGTAGAGCGTACTCTATTGAATTTTCTCCAGCAACTAATGGCTATTGCGACTTTAACACGGCAGTTTGTCGATAAAATTAGTCATACTGAAGCTAAAATTCTTGATACTCGTAAAACTATTCCAGGTTGGCGCCATTTAGCTAAATATGCGGTACGTTGTGGTGGTGGTGTTAATCATCGTATGGGCCTTTATGATGCCTTAATGATAAAAGATAATCATATTGATGCGTTAGGTGGGATGGTAGAGGCAATAAAAAAATTACCTGAAGACATTTGTCAAAAATACCCAGTGATTGTTGAGGTGCGTAACAATGCTGAAGTTGAGTTGGCAATACAATACGGGCAAGGAAAAATTAGTCGCTTGCTATTAGATAATATGAACCCACAACAATTAAAAGTCTGTGTTGAGCATTGTCGTGGAATTTTTCCAACTGAAGCGTCGGGGGGAGTTAATCTTAATACAGTAGTTGCGATAGCGGAGAGTGGTGTTGATTTTATTTCAGTTGGGCAATTGACGCACTCGGCTGCGGCGGTTGACCTGTCGATGCAGATTAAGAATGTGGGATCTCTATAATGACAAATCAGGGAATAAAAAAATTAACGCAAGTTAAGCGTATTATTGCAGTTGGCTCAGGCAAAGGTGGCGTTGGTAAGTCGACTACTGCAGTCAATTTAGCTTTAGCTTTGCTTGCACAGGGTAACAAAGTTGGGCTACTTGATGCTGATATTTATGGCCCTAATCAATTGCAAATGCTGGGCTTAAAAGAGGAGCCTCCAGCCAGTGCAGATGGTAAGCACTTTACCCCGCTCAAGGCGCATGGTTTGGAAGTGATATCAATGGCCTGTTTCATCAAAGGTGATCAACCTGCAATATGGCGTGGACCGATGGCGAGCAAAGCATTGCAACAGCTTTTTTATGATACACAGTGGAGCGAGTTAGACTATTTAATTGTCGATTTACCACCTGGTACAGGTGATGTAGTGCTAACTTTAGCACAGAAGTTTGATGTTGATGGCGCTCTAGTTGTTACCACACCTCAGGATGTTGCTTTGGCAGATGTTAGCCGAGCGATTGCAATGTTTAACAAAGTCACTATTCCCTTGTTGGGGGTTGTAGAAAATATGAGTTACTATCATTGTCCAAATTGTAAGCATAATAGCCACCCTTTTGGTCAGCAGGGTGGAAGCCATTTGGCAGAGAGTTATCATATTCCACTGTTAGCACAATTGCCTCTTGATGCTATGATCTGTCGCTATGCAGATCAGGGCGCGCCGATTGTAATTAGTGAGCCGGAAAGTGAACATAGCCGCAACTATCTTGCATTAGCACAGAAGATCATGAATGCTTTTTCGCCTTAAACTCATTAGCCTAGCCACTCTCGCGACGGCGGGTACTGCGGAATTTAGGTTTAATGCAGGATTCTTTCGCTGCACGTGCAATGACAAAGGGGCTACTTGGTATTAATTTGTCTGTTTTCTAAATGCAGGTAGTGACTGTATGGCCAATGCGGCAATAATCACCATTAAGCCGATCGCTTGATGCCAGAAAAATGGTTCATTCAGGAAGAAAATACCCATTGCAATCCCAACGATTGGGACGATATAGTTACTAAATGCAGCAAAGGCGACACCACTGTAACGAATCAGCAGGACATAAAATATATAGACAATGCCAGAAGCAAAGACACCAATAAAGAGAGCAGAAAAGAGAGAGAGGCGTGACGGATGAAATTGCATTGGATGACCAATAATTAGCCATAAAATAATAATTTCAATTGCACCGGCGATAAAAATGTTACGTGTTAACTTTAGCGGGTTAATTAAGGGTTGTTTTTTAATGAGAACTAGGCTTAAAGCCCAACTGGCAGAAGCAATTAAAATAAATAGTTCTGGCAGTAGCGTGCGGAGAAAACTAGCAAAATGGGGTGGTTTAATTAAAATATAGACACCAATAAAGCCGATAATGACAGAAAGGGATTTCTTAATAGTGACTTTTTCATCTTTGAGTAGGATGGCGCCAAAAATGACCGCAAAAATTGGCAAGGTACTAATCAGTACTGATGCGATAGCGCTATCTACTTTATATTGCCCCAATGGAATAAGATAGCAGGGTAGAACTGCCTCGAGAAAACCAATGAGTGCATACATATACCAGCTGATTTTGCCGTGCTCGTTGACCTCTGTTTCTCGAGCAAAGATTGGCACCAATAGAAAGAGCACCAACGCCCCTGAAACAGTACGCACCATACTGACATCAATCGGATTTAAGGTTTGAATAGCAAATTTAGTAAACATAAACTGCGAGCCAAAGATCAGGCCAGTGAGGATTAATAGAATATATTTCTTCATTTTATTGTCTTCCTTTCCTTATTAACGGGAGCTCATTATAACACTATTTCTGCGTATTCCCTGGTTTGATCTCGCGCCTACTTTGCTTTATATTGACTGTCGAGGTATAACTACCGCAGTATGTAGATAAGTAACTGAAGGTCATATAATGAGTATTAAATCAGATCGTTGGATTCGCCAAATGGCTGAGCAGCATGAGATGATCTCGCCTTTTGAGGCTGGACAGGTTAGACACGTTAATGATGGAAAAGTGATCTCCTACGGCACATCAAGCTATGGCTACGATATTCGCTGTGCTGATGAGTTCAAAATCTTTACAAATATCCACTCGTCGGTAGTGGATCCCAAGCTTTTTGATGATAAAAGTTTTGTCGATATCAAAAGTGATGTCTGTGTTATTCCGCCCAACTCTTTTGTTTTGGCACGCACCATCGAATATTTCAGAATTCCACGCAATGTGTTGGTTATTTGCTTAGGGAAATCAACCTATGCGCGTTGTGGTATCATCGTTAATGTGACACCTCTGGAGCCTGAATGGGAAGGCCATGTGACGCTGGAGTTTTCTAATACGACAAATCTGCCTGCGAAGATTTACGCCAATGAAGGGGTAGCGCAGGTGCTATTTTTAGAGTCTGATGAAGTATGTGAGACCTCTTATAAAGATCGTGGTGGTAAATACCAGGGGCAACGTGGTGTGACGCTACCAAAGGCATAAACACTTAGTTAGCTGCTGTCAAAGATTCTCTCTCGCCCTATGGCCGCCCTCTCGCACAAGCGGGAGAGGGAAAATCATAGAGCACTTTTCTATAGTGGAAAAGTTATGGTGGTTGCGGTATAACATGGATGATAGGTGACAGTTTATTCGCGGGAGTATAGTAGTGAGCAAAGAGAAAACCTCTCCTGAGTCGGGTACCAGTACAGATAATAGCCAACAGAAAAAAGCGCCATCACGCAGTTTACTGCATCGTCATGGTTTTGCTTTAATTTTGATTATTGCAGCAGCACTGCTGGCTGCAGCAAGCAGTTGGCTGAGTTATCGTTTTCATCATAATGTTGGCGATTTAGCTGATGATGTGAAGCAGTTAACTGCAACGGTGACACAGCTGCAGCAGCAGGTTAATGAGCAAGATGAGCAGCTTAAAACAGTTAAATCAGCTAATGGGACATTACGACACCGTCTCCTGGCAAAAGAGAATCCAGGTCGTTGGCAAATTGCAGAAGCGCTCTATTTTACCCGCTTGGCTAATGATAGCTTACAATTCCAACATGATGTTCCTACAGCTAAACAGCTGCTCAACATGGCGGATAAACGTCTACTTGATAGTGGTGAATCTGATGTGGCTCCATTGCGGCAGGAATTAGCAGAAAAGATAGCGCAGTTGAACGCACTACCGCAGGTTGATATCGTTGGCGTGTATAGTAAGTTGACAGCACTGGCAGATAGTATTGCGCAATTAACGCCACTGCCAGAAATTAAAGCGTTGCAGAAAGCAACTAGCCAATACGCTACGGCGGAAAAATCAGCAGTGCAGTCAGAAAAAATTTCCTGGCGCCAGGCATTGCGCGATAGTATGAAAAAGGTGTGGCAGCTAATTATTATTCAACGTCGCGACACCCCGATTGAGACGCTGTTAACGAATCAACAGTATCAGCAACTCAACCATAGTTTATTGCTCCTGGTGCGCCAAGCGCAGTGGGCACTGCTTTATCGTCAGCCTGACATTTACCATAGTAGCCTTCAGCAGGTAGCTACGTTGCTAAAACACTATTATGGTGGCAACAGCCAACAGATTAAGCCTTTATTGGCAACTATTACTGAGTTAAATGCTGTCAAGGTGGCAGTGACAGCACCATCGCTTGCCCAAGTCATCGATGCATTGTCAGCAACAATTAGCAATGAGAACCAACAGCAGTCAGCTGCTATGCGTCAACATGCCACCTCAACGAGTCAACCTCAGGCGGCTGTATCGTCTACTGCTTCTATCAAGGAGGCATCACCGTCATGAGGCTGTTACTGCGTGCTGTTATTGTCCTTATTATTGCTGTGGTAGTTGGTCTTGAGATCAAACATGATCCTGGTTATATGCTGATCTATTTTCGCCACTGGACCATGGAATTGCCGCTATGGTTGGCAATTGTATTGCTATTATTAATTATTTGGCTTGTCCAGTTTATTTGGCGCCTAGGTTATCTTTTATTTAGTCGTCATGGCAGGCTGCGTAGTTGGCACCATAATCGCGATTTGCGCCAAACCCAACAGCAGTTGCGCAATGCTTGGTGGGCACTACTCCATGGCCACTGGCGCCGCGCTGAGAAACTGTTTATTGCTGATGATGTAACAGATAAACATGCGCTAACTAACTATCTAGCAGCTGCAAGAGCAGCACATGAGCAGGGAGCGATAAAACGCCGCGATAATTATTTAGCGAAAGCTTATAAAAGTGAACCTAAGCATCTTATCACTATTGCATTGACCGAAGCAGAGCTGGCGCTGGCGCAGCAGCAGCCAAGTCGTGCATTGGCTATTTTGCATCCGCTTGCTGCACAGGCAGCAAAACATCCGCAGTTAGTCAAACAGCTTTACCCACTCTATCTTCATGCGCACGATTGGGATGATCTGCTAAATCTACTGCCGATTATTAAAAAGCAGAAATTGCTCACAGCAGAAGAGATTGAAGTATTAGAAATGAGTTGTTATAGCGGTAAGTTAGCTTTGGCAGAGGTAGATGTGCCACAACTACGCCGATTATGGCAGCGAGTCCCGCCACCGTTACGGCAAAAACCGCAACTCGTCAAAAGTTATGCCACTGTATTAATTAAAGCGCATGGTGATGATGAAGCATTAAGCATAGTCGTAGGAGCGCTGCGCAAGGGTTGGGATGATGCTTTAGCGCAACTGTTTGCAACGATCCGTGCAACGGATAGTGATAAGCAATTAAAGCAAGCGCAAGGATTACTTAAATTGCATGGACAGCGTGGGCTTATGCTGTTGGTAGTTGCTAAATTAGCAATTCGTTGTCAGCAGTGGGGACAGGCAAAAACATTGTTGCAGCGTGCAATTAATAATGGCGTCGATAGAGAAGCCTATACTCAGTTGGGGTTTGTTTATCAACAGCTCGGTGACGCAACACGCGCCTGTCAATCCTATCAGCAGGGAGCTAATCTCCCCTAAATCATTTTATACATTTGCAGAGGTTATATGAAAGTCGCATTCGCCGGTACTCCAGAATTTGCTCAGCGCCATCTGGCTGCATTACTAAATAGTCAACATGAAGTGGTCGCGGTGTTAACACAGCCTGATCGTCCTGCTGGACGTGGGCGTCAATTGCAAGCTAGTGCAGTAAAGAAATTAGCGCAACAACATCAGCTACCATGCTATCAACCTCAACGTTTGGATAGTGAAGCACAAGCATTGCTAGACTCACTTGATATTGATTTATTAATTGTCGTAGCGTATGGATTAATTTTACCGCCAGCACTATTAGTTATTCCACGCTTAGGTTGTATAAATGTTCATGCATCACTGTTACCGCGTTGGCGCGGTGCAGCACCAATTCAGCGTGCGATTGAATTTGGTGATAGAGAGAGTGGTATTACTATTATGCAAATGGATGCTGGGTTAGATAGTGGAAATATATTACTGCAGGAGAAGTGTGAGATTACAGAAGATGAAACTAGTGCAACACTTTATGATAAACTTTCTGCGACAGGCCCTAAAGCATTATTACAAGCGTTAGATAATTTCTCTTCGTTACAGTCATTAAAACAAGATGAAACTCAAGTCTGTTATGCAAATAAAATTAGTAAAAAAGAGGCAAAAATAGATTGGCATGATAGTGCCGAACAAATTGAACGGCGCATTCGTGCATTTAATCCATGGCCCGTTGCCACAGCGCAGTTAGCCGATAAAACCGTACGTTTATGGCGGGCACAGGTGATAGCGCAGCAGCATGATGCACAAGTGGGAATGATTTTAAATCTTTGTAGTGAAGGCATTGATGTGGCTACTGGGAGTGGTGTACTACGCCTAACACACCTACAGCTGCCCGGCGCAAAAACGCTTTCTGCTGCAGATTTATTAAATTCGAAAAAAACGCTGTTCAAGCAACAACGGTTTGTGGTATAATAGATTGTTTGCGGCTAATTCTTATAGAAGCTTTTAATACATATTTCACTTTCAATTTAAAGTTTTTTTAATTTTTTATTGACATCCTTTTTACATTATTCTATATTCAGGACTCTTCTTTGGTAGTTTTGGAGATTTCGTGGGGAATTTTGTAGAGTACATCTGTATCTCTATCAAGGATGAGTTTAACAGAAAAGAACGTTATTTTTCTCATCCTACTATCTACCTGCGCGCCCATTTAATCACTAAAAGGGAGGCGTTATGACTACTCAAGTTCGTTTCATTCCACTTAAAAAGCTTAGAGGAACTGTTTCTGGATTAAGAAGAGTACCTCAAGGAGGGTGGCGCTATTGGGATGGGTTTTGGCGTTGGTTTTTTGTATTAACTTTGGTGGGGCCACTACTGCGCGGGCTCTTTGCGCCTTCCAGCTCTTATGGACAGTCGTGGCAAGAAAGAATTGCGCAAGTAATTGGCTTGCCGACTCGGTTATTTGTACGTTATCCACTTAAATGGTTTTTTGACTGGTTTGTAGTTGACCCTTGCCAGACGTCATGGCAACTTGCCTGGGAAAGGATTTTTTCTGCGGAAAATTTCTTTTGGGGAGTCTACCAATTTTTGCGTTTTATTTTCGGGCTGCCTTCGAGATTCATAAAATTTGTTGCCTATACTTCACTACTACGCTCAATCATTATTCCTTATATCATCGAACCTCTTTTTGTAAAATCTTATTTCTCGCGCTGGAAAGAGAATTACTATAAATATTGTGATAAACATGTGCTGGGTTGGATTCCTGGTATGGCTATTTCAGCGCTGGGTGCAGTGCTTTCATTAGTGCCGCGGTTTCTTTACTATTTTCTTGTAAAACCTCTAACGACATCCTGGCAAGAGTTATACAATGATGCAAAAGGTGTAGGGGGTAAATTAGTCTTTGCTCTTAGTCATATCGTAAAAAGTGCTATTGCTTGGCCAGTTGAATACATTTTACTCAAACCATTATTTTCCAGTGTGCGCGAGAGCTGGGATAATGAGAGTCGCTATACTGTCTTGTTGATGTCAGAGGAAGAGGCAAGAAAGAAAAATATATTTTCTAAGAAGCATGCCAAAAATGGCAGACCGATTTTAATAAGAAATCCTAAAACCCAAAAAGCCTACTTTTTTGCTTATGATGGCAAAGAGTGGAAAAAGTTTGATAGTGATCAGGATATATTACGTTGTGATGAGTGCCCTGACACAATTCAACAAGCTTGGAAAAACAATAAGCGACAAGTAATCATTAAAACTCAGGATGATAGAGATTTTGTAGAGGGAGAAAATAGAAATCTTATTAAAATTCTTGAGCGGAATAACAGACGTTGGCGTGCGCTTGCTTGGGCCAAGCAGATTGTTGGGTTACCAGTAAGGATAGCCATAAGATGGCCACTTTTAGCTCTGGAGTATATCTTGACTGGACCAACCGATTTGTGGCCCTGGCAAGAAGAGGATAGAGACTTAGAAGATAGTGATGATCTAGAAGATAGTGATGATGAGATAATAAAAACAAACAAAACAAGTAAAGGTATTAGAAAAAGCCGTAAAAAGAGGATCAAGCATAGAGGAATTGGCGATTGTGTTCTCTACACAGGCGCTTTCATCATAGGATGGCCGATTGTTGCTGTCAGAGCAGTACTGAAAGGGATTTTTATTACCCCTTTCAGTTACTACCAAGCAATTGAAGAGAATCGTGAGCCGCTTAACTTCTTACACTATCTCAATCCAGTGCGCGGTATTGTCTATCTGATTTGGCGTTTCTGCTATGATAGGGACTCTGAGGAGTTTGCCGAAAGTTGCTTAGAGCTGAAGGTTAAACTCTTCTCCTATACATTAGGCGCAATAAAAGTTTTTACTTCAGCTGGAATGTATTGGTTGTTAGCTTCACTGGTTCTGGCATACTTGTGTCCTCCAGCAACGGTTCTCTATATTGGTTGCGGTATCTTTGCTCTGGCAAATGGCTATGTTGCTAAGAAGACACGATTTCGTTCAATAATAGCCAAGGTTTATCTACTATTTGAACCGACAACAGATGCACGTGAAATAGAGATCCAAATCCATTTCAGGGTTATGATGCGGCGCGGTATTTTTGTTTCGGCGATTTTTGCTTCAGTAACAGCTGGATTTTCTGGTTATCTTGGTGGCTATTCACTGGTAGCAGTATTTGGCCTGGTAGGTTTATCAGGCCCCTTTGCACCAATTGCGCTTGGAGTGCTACTTTTTCTTTTTGCTGCGGCATCTGTTACTGCCTACCTCTGTTTTCAGGCAGCAACAGCGTATGATAATATTGAGAAAGTAACAAGTGAAATTGCACTTTTTACCATTATTCAGTTGGCTGTTGTTCCTTCGAAAATCGATATAGAGAATTCCCCTGATTTTATGTTCTACGTCGATGGTTGTGATAGATTAAAATGCCGTTTTATTTGTCCAAAGACGGGGCGAATTGTTATTAAAACAGTTTCTAAGAGCGATCTTGCCCCAAGGGGTGGAAAACTAAAACTATCTTATGCTAACTTCGACAGTATAAAGGAGGTGATTAAAAGTGGCGGAAGGGTTGCTAGAAAATATATCTCTCCTTATGTTCAAAAACAAGTACGCCATTATGGTATTAATGTTCAATCTCCCACTGTTCAGTTTTCCGAAATAGCATTGCCAAAAGAGTCACAAGTTCAAATCTATGTGACCGACGGAGGTGATGGTGATGGGGGCAATCCACAGCTAAAATGTCGCTTTACTAGTTATAAACATGTTCCTGTTACTGATGGTGGCATTAGCGCTGCCAATACTAAAAATAAAATTATTGAAAAAACTATTACTAAAGAGGATTTGCAGGTCTCTGAAAAAGAGTTCAAAAAGCTCATTTCAGACATGAAAAAAAATAAACCTATCACTGCAGAGATGAAGTCGTGTATTGACAGGTATCTTGAAGAGTTGCCTGATGGCCCTGAAATAAACTGTGAAAGAAATGTCAGTTTTGCGTCACTTTTTTTAGCACTGTTTGCGAGTACCGCCACTATTAGTTTTTTCAAGACGAATGGAGCACTGCTTGATTCTTTCGGTAATGGGTTTGGTCGAGTTGGTTTATTAGCGGTAATAATCATTAGTCCAGATACGGTTATTAAAGCCTTGACGCAGGTATTAAAGACATCTCAGGCTATAGAGAATAATAGACAGAAATTAGAAGAGCTGGAAAGAGTTGTTAATGTATTCTCATCGAGAGACCCTTTTGCGATTCTGAAATTCTTTCTGACTGGATTGGATACCACAGGTGACTTTATTATTACAATATTAACGATGCCACCGATTCTTATTGTTGCATTAGGTGTTGGGTTGCCTTGTCATATTATCGCTTATACCATTTCCATCGGCGCCGCACTATTTAATTGGGTACAGTCGTGCGTTTTTACTGGAGAAAAAGTTTGCAAGGCACTAGATGATGATGCTAATGAAGAGATGATTCAGGCGTTACCAAAATTATACCATCAGAAGAAACCGTGTATTTTTTATAATCCTAAAACAGGTATAGTTTATTATTATGGTAGTAGAGAGGAGTCTTTCGGCCGCAGAGTTGCTGACTTCTTTAATTTTAGAGGTAAAGTTGCTGTAAGAAAAAGACAATTAAAGCTTAAAACAAGACGAGAAATTCAGAATCATCTTAAGCAGAATCAGGGTGATATAACAGGCGTTGAGGGTATAAAGAAACTATCTGATATGCGAATCTGTATAGATATTACATCTAAAGATGACGGCTTTTTTGATGATGATGGGAACTTAGCAGAACGCGGTGATTTTAGGAAAAACGACCGTAGTTTGGATGATCTGATTTATAAGGCTGTGACAGGTCAAGGAAGTAATAAAGCCGTGGTAGGCTCCTCTTTCAAGAATGCACATGATAAAATTGAAAAAAACGATTCGAATAGAACATCATTACTCGATGATGGATTTGATAACGCCAGTAGAGATAATGATCTGCTCGCTCCTTCTAATTCTATACATGGCTACAAGCCTGCTAATAGTAGCTATGGCCTATTATTATGCGATAACGTAAAGGATGGAAAGTTGGAGAGGAATAGTTCTGAAGGTAGGGAGAGAAATAATTCTAA
>JANQHY010000292.1 GCA_028282395.1 Gammaproteobacteria bacterium | reverse complement strand
ATACAGTGGGCGGGCACTTCCTTCAAAAAGGCGTACTCATCCGAACGCTTCCAAACCTTCGTCCAAAAATCTGCCTCGTGATACCAGATTAACGGTTGCTTTTCTTCTAGGCGTTTCAGGTTAAGGGCTAATACTTTATTCCAGACAAAGCGACAGTGACCAGCAAAACTGTTAAGCTTGACTAGCTGCTCGTGCTCAGGCTTTAGCCTGAATTTATAGGCTTTTCGAATGACCATTTCTACATTATATTCTTGGTCTATGCAGGCATCAAATCGGATGTTGCGAAAAAAGTTTGATTCAATACACCCATTCTACTGCAAAGGGGTACTTTGGTCGCCAAGTTATTTTGCCGGGAGCTGTGGCGGTGCGCCTATTGATATCGTGAAAAAATATATCGAACAACAAGACACGCCACAGGATTAAAAGCCTCGCCTTACATCCTACACCTGAAGGAAGAGGTTTTTCCGCGACTTTTGGATAAACAGGGCATAGTATTAACTTTCGCTGAGTGCAACTTTGCCATGAAAGCGGTTGGTTACGTCACTATCTGAATCCGTATCCAGCGCATAACGATAAAGAAGCTGTTCATCACTACTACTCTCCTCTATTAACTCAAAACCTCTTTCGGGATAAAAGTTTTTAACTTGCTGGTTTTTTTTCGTTGGACAGTAAGCCGCAACAATCTGTTTACTACCTTTTTTAGCAATACGTTGAATCAGCGCGTACAGCAAAGCATCCTCAACACCACGCGACAGTGCGCGACAGGAAAGTAAGAAACTATCAACAACGGCTTGATCCTCTTCATAAAGCACAATTGCGGCAGCAATGATACCAAGATCGCCAAATTTATCTTTCAATCTAACCGAAATAACATCACTGCACTCATCCGCTACGAGTGCCGCAATACTCTCTTCGGTATAACGCTTCGTCGTTAAATTGAATTGATTCGTACGCTGTGTTAACTGTGCTGCCCTAACAACTGTATGTGATGTAACAGGATCAATTTCAAGCTCCATATTTAATGATTGCAGATAGTCGGTAAGCGACGTGAATTTACTGCTGGCCAACCGCCTTTTACTCTCATCAAGATAAAACTGCCCGCGCTTTTTATCCTCTTGCGTCGTTGACAGTTTATCAAAATAGCCGCTAGACAATAACAATCTAGCTGATCGCTCCGGCGCTTCATGATCAACTTGAATCACGCTTACCATCGGCAACTGCTGCTTAACCAAATTAATCTCGAATGGGCTATCATCAACAAAAACTATATGCTCTAAACCAATATTAAGTTCATTGGCAATTTGACGAATATTCTCTGCCTTTGATTGCCAGTTAACGCGCTTTGATGCAATATGGTGTGGTTTTAACAACATCTCGCGATGCTGAGTAAACACTTCATCAACCTCTTCAGGATTATTTTTGCTACACAGGGCAATAATGACGCCCTGAGCAGCAAGGTTAACAATCTGTTGCTGAAACTCTTTAAAAGCGCAACCAGGATAACTATCGCCTAACTGAATATTATCAATTCCGTCTTCACCAAGAATCCCGCCCCATAAAGTATTATCACAATCTAATACTAAACATTTTTTTGTTAAGCCCTTCAGCGCCAAAAATATTTTATTTATCTCAGCAGCTATCGCCGCAATTGCTTCTAAACTGTAGGGCTGGCGACCAATATGCCAAAAACGTTCATCATAAAATCGCTCACTACCCAAGCGCATCAGCATTAAATTTAAATCAATAAAATAGAGATCGCTAAACTGGTCTTGTAGCTTAATAATTTCGCGATTTAGTCTGTGAATGGTATGAAGCTGTCCATCACTCTGCGACAGATCATAGACCCCTTTTTGCGGATAACAGGGCAATTCAAATAGAGGAAAAATTATTGCCGCGCTGCTACGCTGACGAATAGCTGAAATAGCTGAATTGACATAATCTAACACATGCTCAACGGCCCCCTCTCTATCGGCCCTGCTTAGGGTTGCAAACTGCTCTAGCAACAAGGGCGACAGCGTTGCCAGCTGCAAAAATAGCAGTATTAGATCGGTTTCATCGTGCAATAATGGCGTAGAAGGCGACATCACCTCTTGCATGACGTTATCATACTCTCCCAGCGTGATCGCAGCCTTGAATCCAGCTTGATATCCAAAGTATTGCAGATAGGTCTCAAGCGGATTTAGCGTCACATTACGCAAAATTGTAATCTTCAATGGTGGCAGTTGGGTATGCTTACCACTATCATTAACTATTTGACAAATTTGATCAAATCTCAACATGTTCTATTTTCTTTTCTATACGGCGATTGATTACCTTTTAAGCTAGCGCCGATTGTAACATAACGACCAGTAAATGGCCAACTTGCCACGCGCTAGGGTAAATAACAGGGCAACTTTCGTGGATCTTTTTGGTCATCACGCCAGTTAGCCGCCGCTAAAGTTAATCGGAAGCTTCAATTGTGTTAGCAACAAAACAGCCCTAAGACGATGAATCGTCCTCCTCTTTTCCTATCTCTTGACGGTAAAATTGATAACTGCTGCCCTCTGTTTTTTTAGCTTGCTGCATCGCTATATCCGCATTATGTAACAGTGCAGGGAAGTCATTACTATCTTGAGGATAAACGCTAATGCCAATACTAGCAATCACCTGCACTTCTTTATCACTAACGTTAAATGGTATAGCAAACTTTTTTAATATCCTTTCAGCAATAGTATTAACATCAGATTCATAGTTAACCTTGCGTGCCACAAAAACAAATTCACAACCGCCAAACCTTGATAAAGTATCTTCACGGCGCATATTCTCCGCTAATCTTTCAGCAATGGCTTTTAGTAATTCATCACCCGCAGCATGACCTAAATCATCATTAATTGCTTGGAGCCCTTGCAAACTCATAAACATTAAAGCAACTTTATTACCATAACGTTCAGCACTCACTATCGCCTGCTTAACGCGATCACATAAAAGTGCTCGATTAGGCAATTTTGTTAGTGAATCATGTGTCGCTTGGAATGCCAATTTATTCTCCACCTCAACGCGATGAGTAACATCACGAAAGCTCCATACAGTACCAACGACGACATCATTCACTCTTTGCGGCTGGAATTGATATTCAAATACTTTACCATTTTTGAGATTTATTGTGCCGTAACTATCTTCAGTCGGGTTTTCTTTCAATACATTTATCTGTTCAAGAAAATTTTCCGGTTCAGCAACAAGATGATCGATATATTGAAAAACCATTCCTGCCTTTTTCGCACTAAATATCTCTCCAGGAATCTCCCACATCTCTTTAAAATTTTGATTGTGGTCAAGTATATCATCACTATTACTTACCACCATAATACCACCTGATGATGATTCGATAGTTGCTTTAATTAACTGCAGATCTCTTGTCCTTTTCTTAATACTATCCTCGAGAAAAGCATTTTGATTTCTTGACTCTTGTGTTGAAAACCACTTTTTTGTCAGCGTACTGGCAAGTTGTCTAACAACTGTGGCATCAAACGGTTTTTTCAAAATTAATAAATTGTCGTTCAATCCCAATATTTCAACCGTCTCTTCCCAGGAGTAATCTGAATAGGCGGTGCAAATGACTGCCTGCACATCCGGATCAACCTCCCAAATATGTTTGATGGTTTCAATTCCATCCCAACCTGGCGGCATCCGCACATCAACAAAAGCTATCATATAACGAGACCCAGTTTTCAATGCTTGGCTAACACTCTCTACACCTTCTTGCCCCTGCAGTGCGGTATCAATCTGATAGCTTAACTGTATTTCTGTCGTAGATGAGGCAGCTTGGCCAAAAATCTGTCTATCTAGTGCATCAATATTTTTATCGATCTGTGCGACCTGGTCACCATTTAAGATTTTCATAAAATCTTTATGTATTTCTGGATTATCATCGATTACGATGATCCGTGAATTTCCTTGCTGCATTACAATACCTCCTTCTTTACTTGTTTCAGGTTAAC
>JANQHY010000286.1 GCA_028282395.1 Gammaproteobacteria bacterium | reverse complement strand
CAGTCTGGCATCAAATATTCAATCATCGTTTACTAATATTGCCTTATTAATTACTAGTGGATCCTATATTGCCGGATTTGGCTTTGCCGTGGCATCTATTCTCAAATTCAAGGCACACAAAGACAACCCGACACAAATTCCTGTGGGTACGCCTGTTGCTTTGCTATTTATTGCAGTGGCGTTAATCTTTATGCCATCACTGTTCAATATCGGTGGTCAAACAGTATTTGGCTCAGGCATGACTGCAGGGGGTGTTACAGGTGTTACTGATATCGCCAGCACATGATCTATTAGCACAGGATCGCAAACAATGCGTCCGCTGGAATTAATTATACGGCCAGGGAATTGGCGTTCATTTTCCCGGCGTAATCGCGATTCCGGCTTTGCTGCAACGCGAGAAAAAGTATTCCAACGCGATCATTACAGCTGCCAGTTTTGTGGATTTCAGGCACATCAATATCAGGAGGTTGTTAATATTGATGGAAACTATCGTAATAGTCGGTTAGATAATTTAGCCACTAGCTGTCCATTTTGTACTCAATGCTTCTTTCTTGAAGCGATTGGTACGGGTGGATTTGGTGGTGGACGTTTAGTTTATATCCCTGATATGGCCCAACCGGAGTTAAATAGTTTTTGTCATGTAATATTTTGTGCGATGACCAATGCAACAGATTATCGTGATAGTGCGCAAGCGCTGTATCGTAATCTTAAGGCATGCGCTAAACCGATTGAGGAGCAATTTGGTAAAGATGCGAGTAAACCAGGACTGTTTTGTCAAATGTTAATTGAGCAGGAGGATGATGTGACCAAACTCAGTCAGAGCATGTTAAAAGATATTCGCCTATTACCGCTTTATCCCAGTTTTAAAAAGGAGTTGGAAACATGGGCCAATGCTGCTGCACAAGAACTAGAAGAGTAATCGCCAAGTAACAGGAGGAGATATGACCGCATTTTTAAATGGCCTATTCAATAGTATTGATTCGTTCGTTGCTTGGATGAGTATCTCTTTAAAACAGACGACAGAATCTTACTGTGATCTAGAGACAGCTGATAGCCCAACGGTTCTGGTTTCTCATGATGGTTCACTTATCTCGGTCTTTAAAATTCATGGTGCTACGTATTTAGTTGGTAACCAAGAGTTCACTTTTCTCCATGAAGGGTTATATCGAGCATTGCAAACGGGCTTGAAGAAAGAGGGGCATGCTTTTCAGTTTTTTTTCTCCTACGACATTGATGAAGTAAAAGGGCAGATTAGAGAAGTATTGCGTCCAGCACGAGATACTGCTCAGCGTCTGCATCTCGATTTGGAGGATCTGTTAAAAGAGCGTGAGAACTACTTGTCAGAGTATTGTGCGGAAGAGAGTGTTTATCTAGTTCTTTGGACACGACCGATGACGCTATCCAAAGAGCAAAATAAACGCGCCAATGCGGATAAGCTTAAATTGATGCGTAAAGCGAAAATTCCTAATTTGAAAAATGCCCAGAATATTGTTGCCACTATTCCCGATTTACGAAATAACCATGAATCGTTTATCCGTTCTATTGAGAGTGATTTATCGGGCTTAGGTATTAATATTGAATTGCTAGAGGTACATACCGCTCTGCACGCAATACGTTCGAGCGCTGACCCCGATTTTACTGATAAAAGTTGGCGTGCAGTGTTGCCAGGAGACAAAATTCCTGTGCGTGACCTCAAAAAGACAGCGGGGGAGATCTCTGATGTTATGTGGCCATCCTTAGGTAAGCAGTTGCTACCGCGTGATGCATTAAATCTCGATCTAAGAACCTGTCGGATTGGTGATAAAATTTACTCTTCGATTTTTATTGATCTTTTCCCACAGGATATTCAGCCTTTCATAAAATTGTTTAATCGTGTTTTATCATCAAAAATTCCGTGGCGGATATCCTACTTAGTTGAAGGAGAGGGGTTGTCAACACTGCGGTTCAAATCGTTGGTTGCTTCGATTGTAAGTTTTGCTTCTGCAGCGAATCGATTATTACATGATGCTACAAAAGCATTACAATATCTTGAGATTAATACCGATGATACGGTTGTGAAGCTACGCGTAGTATTAACTACTTGGGCAGAAGAGGGCGATATGCGAACACTGCGTAACCGGGCGGCCTCTTTGGCAAAAGCGGTTGAAGGTTGGGGTTCGTGTGAAGTCTCTGAAGTTTGTGGAGATCCTTTCCATGGTGTGGCCTCGAGTATGTTGGGTATGACAGCCGGTAGTGTTTCAACAATCGCGGCAGCGCCACTCTCTGATGTGGTGTATATGTTACCGTTTACGCGACCTTCATCACCTTGGAATCATGGTGCAGTGGTATTCCGTTCACCTGATGGTAAAGTCTGGCCCTATCAACCGGGCTCAAGTCAACAGACCACCTGGATTGACCTTATTTATGCCCGTCCTGGTTCGGGTAAATCGGTGCTATCCAATGCTATGAATTTGGCGTTATGTATGGCAGCAGGTATTCGTCGTGTACCACATATTTCAATTATTGATATTGGACCATCAAGTAGTGGTTTGATTTCACTATTACGTGAAGCGTTGCCAAAGAATCAGTGCCATTTAGTCGCTTACCATCGGTTACAGATGTTACCACAATATTCAATCAATCCATTTGATACACAATTGGGTTGCCGTTTTCCTACCGCACAAGAGCGAGCATTTCTTGTTAACTTTTTAACCTTATTGTCAACACCATTGGGAGCAGATCGTCCTTACGATGGTATACCTGATATGTCTGGTTTGGTGGTTGATGAGCTCTATAAGTATTTTGCTGATGGTGTGAGCCCAAGAATCTATACTCCCGGCGTTGAGACAGTGGTAGATGGTATTCTTGAAGAGATTGGCTTTGTTGGTGATGAACATACAACCTGGTGGGAAGTAACTGACTCACTCTTCATTGCCGGTTTTGCCCATGAAGCACAGTTGGCACAGCGTTATGCCGTACCATTATTGGCTGATGCCGTATCGATATGCCGTAATAAAGCGATTGAGGATCTGTATGGTAAGATTGTTGCACCGACAGGCGAACAATTAATTGCTGCCTTTGGGCGGATGATTTCAGCGGCGGTAAGGGAGTATCCGGTCCTTTCACGGCCAACCTGTTTTGATCTGGGTGAAGCAAAAATTGTTTCACTGGATCTGGATGAAGTAGCAAAAAGTGGTGGTGATGCAGCAGATAGGCAGACAGCTGTGATGTATATGTTGGCGCGTTATGTTTTAGCAAAACGCTACTATCTGACCGAGGGGAATTTAGAGCAAGTACCCGAACATTATCGTGATTATCATGCGGCCTATGTTGCTGAAGTGCGCGAAGATCCTAAACGTCTAGTCTATGATGAATTTCACCGCACTTCGAAATCTCGAGCAGTGCGCGAGCAGGTGATTATCGATATGCGTGAAGGGCGTAAGTGGAATGTACAGATCGCACTGTTATCACAATCATTAGATGATTTTGATAGTGTCATGGTCGAGTTTGCTACCTCGATTTTTATTATGGATGCCGGCCCAGAGCAGACGGTTAACCGTTCACAAGAGGTATTTGGATTATCAGAAACAGCAAAGACAGCACTAAAAACACGCGTGCATGGCCCACGTGAGGGCGGTGTAACCTTTTTAGCCCAATTTGCTACCAAGTATGGTAAGAATACACAGCTGTTGACCAATACCATTGGTCCGATTGAGTTGTGGGCATTTAGTACTACTGCTGAAGATGCAGCGGTACGTAATAAACTCTACCATCGTCTTGGACCAAAACAGGCACGACAATTGTTAGCGCGTCTGTATCCTAATGGCACCATTCGCCCGGTAATTGAGCAACGAATGGCAGCCTTGCAGGAAGAACAGGGTTTTATTGGTGGCGAAGCAGCTAATTTGAGTCTGGTTGACCAATTAGTTGAAGAGTTATTGGAACAGAGCAATAGAGATATTGACCAAGGGCGGGGATAATCTATTTAAAGCGATTATCCTCAACAATCTCAACAAAATTACCGTCGGGATCACGAATAAAAAGATAGTCAACTGAGGCGCCAGAGTGGACTTCAACAGACTGGCTAAGCTGTTTTTTCACCCAGGCTTGTGCAGCCTTAATATCATCAACCTCGAAGGCAAAGTGGCGAATTCCACCACGTTGTAAATCCTCTGCAAGATCAGCAGATCTGTTTTGTTGTGCTGGCGTATCAAAACAGAAGAGTTCAATAATGGTATTGGCCATCTTCAAATGAACCAATTGGCATCGTCTTTTTTCCAGATAACTATCAAATATTTTCTCATAGCCAAAATAGCGATAAAAGTTGATACTTGCTGCTATATTTTTAACTGAGAGTGATACATGATGATGTTTGAAACGCATAAATAACCCCCATTAAAAAGCCCTATGAGCGATTTCTAAAATATACCACTAATTTTTTGATGATGATATTCCCTTTGCTGCATCTTTTGAACGCAGATTAATGGGTTGCAATCACATTATGAGCATCATAGAATACCCCATTTAGTCGTTTAGAAGAAATATTTAAGGCATTCGCAATGAAAAAATCCTCCGCAATGACAGTATATGTCATTCTTTTAACAGTTATTTTTATCGATTCCATTGGTTTAGGAATGATTTTTCCCATACTGGCGCCGCTGTTTATGCAGAGTAATAGCCATCTGTTTACCGTAGCAACTTCTAATGAAGCACGCTATATCCTTTATGGTGTTACCCTAGCAAGCTATCCTGCAGCAATGTTTTTTGGTGCGGCACTATTGGGTGAGGCCTCTGATCGCTATGGGCGCAAACCGGTGCTATTAGTTTCACTGCTAGGCAATGTTGGCGGATTGATAATTTCTGCCATTGGCATTTCACTGCATAGCGTTACTCTATTAATTATCGGACGATTAATCTCTGGCGTGACAGCGGGGAGTTTTCCGATTGCCCAAGCGGCAATTATTGATGGTTGCCCCTTTGAAGAGAAGGCTGGTCGTATTAGTATGGCTTGCGGTGCTTCAGCGATTGGTTGGATGATTGGCCCAGTGATCGGTGGCGTTTTTTCTAATGAGAATTTGTTGCCACAGTTTTCTCCAGCATTGCCGTTTTATATTGTTGCTATTATCTGTCTGCTTACGGCATTTTTATTGTCCGTTTTTCTACATAAAACGCCAGGCCATGGACGTAAGGAATCAGGATCGTTACTTTTATCAGGACTAAAAAACATTATTGAGACATTTAAATCTGCAAAAACACAATTAATCATGGTCACATTAACCTGTTTTCTTTTTGGCTACTTAGGCTTTCTAAATTATTTGGCTGTTTATGCTATTAAAGTTTACCATTTTGACAAATTAACCAACACGGTATTTTTGACACTGTTTGCTGTCTGGTTTGCTATTACTATGATATTTATTGTTCCGCGTATCAGTAAGCGTCAGCGCCTTGAATTGATCTGTTTCATTGCAATGATTATGCAATTGATACCTATTTTCTTGATGTTAGTTTGGCATAACCCTTGGGTTGGTTGGATAGCGCTGCCTTTTATTGCAATAGGTGTGAGCGCTGCCTATGTACTATTAGTCACTATTCTCTCCAATCGTACTGATGAATCGCAGCAAGGACGTATTATGGGCGTGACAGCATCAATGATGTCACTGGTTTGGACAATTGCACCAACTATTTCTGGACTATTGCAGACGATAAATGTTTTTGTTCCACTGGTTTTTAGCTGTGTTATTTTAGCCTTAGCGACACTATTAACAGCTAAGTTTAGTGTCATTGGTTTTGATTAATGACATGATATTTATAATGGTTTTTAGGAGATTGTTTTGATAAATGCGCGTTTGGAAAAAGTTAAGGACTTTCTTGAAACGGAAATCGCTCCGATCGCAAATGAACTCGATGCTGATTATCAACAGCTTGTAGAAGTATTTAGCCGTTTTAAAAAATTAGGTGCATTAGGATTGTTAGTGCCACAGGAGTTAGGTGGATGGGGTGCCGATCATCATGCTCTGGTTCGCTATAATATGCTGTTAGCTAATTATTCTGCGGCATTATTATTTCTCCAAGCACAGCACCAATATGTTGTAATGGATCTGTCAAAATATCCAATAACGGAAGAAGTGAAAGCCCTATTTAGTGGGATGGCTGAGAAACAACAAGCCGTGGGCGTTTGCTTGTCTGCTAAAAAAACAACAGCTATTGAAGATGGCGATAGTTTACGCCTTTCGGTAACCATGCCATGGGTATCTGGGTATGGGTTTTTTGATAAAATTCTCATCTCATTTCTTTACAATGATGACCTTTGCTACGCACTACTTCCCTTCAAAAATTACCAGAGCGACGATGGAACAATCCAATGTAGTGAAAGAATTGAAACCGTTGTTGTCAATGCAGTGAGTACTGTACGTATTGATTTGAATAATTGGCCGATTAAAAAAAGTGAGCTGTTATGCACTATTCCTCCTGATGAGTATTTGCCCGCGGTCCCACACCCTACTATTTATAATTTTGCCGGCGTTAGTCAGGCATTGTTAAAAGAGGTAGAAAGGTCGCGTCATTTTGATGCGGAATTTGTGCAAGCGAAGTATCATGCACTACAGCAGCAGCTTAATCATTACATTAAGAAAATTTCTCAACCAATAAATGAACCGTTTTCACTCCGAGCGCAAGGACGGAGGCTTGCCAATTCTTGCAGCGAATTTGCGCGCCTGACACTATCCGGTAGTGCATTACTGCCACATGCCAAAGTTCAGCGACTATGTCGAGAGGTTTGGTTGTATAGTGCTATTGCTTTTCAAATTGAACAATTGCAGGCATATTTAGCTGATAGTTGAGTAGCGTAATGAAATTTAAAGCACAAGGAAAAGATACCATTATTCATTCTCAGGCAAAAATTGTTTTTGCTGAGAAAATTGTATTGGGACATTCTGTTATTATTGATGATTTTGTTCTGTTTGTTGGTGCGGAAAATAGCCGTGTTGAAAGTTTTTCCCATATAGGCGCCCACTCATCAATTATTGGTGGTGGAATTTTTGAAATGCAAGGATTTACTGGTATCTCTCAAGGTTGTCGCATTGTTACCGGCACAGATGAGGGGCGTGGTGATTGGCTTATGGGGCCGGCAGTGCCGCCGCAGTTTCGTAAAGTAGATAGATCTCATGTAATATTAGAAAAACATGTGCATTTGGGTACTGGATGTATTGTTTTGCCTGGTGTTACGTTGGCAGAGGGGACTTATGTTGGCGCAAATAGTTTGGTAACAAAAGATACTGAGCCATGGTCTATCTATGTCGGTTCACCAGCAAGAAAAATTAAGCCCCGGCCAAAAGATAGAATCCTTGCGCTTGAAAAAGAGTGTTTAACCAAATGTTTTGATTCTGAAGGGAACTATCTTTCTTGGCGTTAGTCACCCTTTTATAGTAGAGGAAGTGATGAGATGAATTTACATTATGCGATTGTTGGTGCCGGTGCGATTGGTGGTTTTGTTGGCGCGCATTTAAAAAATATTGGCAAGCAAGTTTCGTTTCTTGCGCGCAGCAATTTTAATACACTTAGGCAACAAGGACTCACAATAGAGCAGCCGCAAAGCGTACTCCAGCTAACCGATCTGGATGTTTATCATGCTATTGATGCTATGCCTAAGTGCGATGTCGTAATTTTGGCAACCAAGACGACTAGCAATGCGGAAATGATTTTTCAATTGCCGCAATTGTTAACTAATAATGGAGTGATTATTATTCTGCAAAATGGTATTGGTTATGAAGAGAGGCTCGCAAAGTATATCAGTGATGAGCAGATTATTGGTGCGACAATTGCACTTAAAGTCAATCAAGCTCAACCGGGACGTATTAAACATTATGGTCTTTCTGATCTTGCCTTGGCTGGTTATAATAACACAAAAAATCATGTTCCTGTATCGCCACTATTGCAGGAGATCGCTAATGATTTTAATAAGACCGGAATTCAAACAGAAGTTAATGAGAACTTGGCACATATTCGCTGGAAAAAACTTGTTAGAAACATTCCTGGTAATGGCTTGTGTGTGGTTTTAGATAGCACGATTCAAGCGCTATATGATAATCCACATAGCTTCGAACTAATTAGCCATATTGCTAGCGAAGTCACTAATATAGCAAATCATTGCGGTGCTGAATTATCGTTAGAGAAGATGATGGCAGCTCTCCAGCAGGTTAGGGAAGCAAAAATAGCAGCCTACCCGAGCTTAAAAGAGGATTATGATAGTGGGAAAGAGTTGGAACTAGAGGCTATCTATGAAAATCCGCTCGCGATTGCGCAAAGATATCATCAGCAAATGCCGTTAACGCACATGCTTTATCAGCAACTCTGTTTCTTACAACAGCTGCGCTCAAGCAAAGCCAATTTGTCTAAGAAGGGTGAAAGAAGAGAATAAGGTCTTACTGCTAGGTTGTCATAAATTTTCTCAATTAGCCTACTTCAGGCTCTATTTGTAATCTAAAGTATATTTTTATAGTAAGCTTTATTTACTTTTAAAAAAAATAGTGTATTATAAAGCGCATGTGTATTCCATGCGCTTACATAGTCAATTGAAATATAATAAAAAAGGAGATCTTATGATTAAAAGAATTCTTATTTGTACGTTGTCCGTTGCAGTTTTTACTACCGCCATAGCTAAAGCTGGTACTCCTCCTGCTTGCCCGACTGGACAAGATGCGCGTATTCTAGCGCAGAATATTCTTTCTGTTCCTGGTCAGGGGACTGATTGTGATGACAATATAGGAAGCTATCATACTTGTGATTATCAATACGGCGCAATGTATGATGGTGCTTGTTACGTTATGGGGACTTATGCTAAATCGTTCACGTCAGGAGGAGAAGCGAATGCCTCGAAACAGGCAATGCAGGTTGCTTCATATAATGAATATAACAGTTGCACGATACCTGCTCCTCAACAGGCAAGAAAATCATATGTGACTATCACTAGAATGGATGGTAATAATGCAGTTGTCTGTCATGCACATTCAGTTAAACGTTATTAAGCAGAAATTATATGCATAAATAAAAAAATCTTTCAAAAGATTTACCGATAAGAAAATAAATAAAGAGGTGATTCATGATTAAGAGAGTTCTTATTTGTTCTATATCTGCGGCTATTTTCAGTATTGCAGTGGCTCAGGCAGATACACCGCCTGCTTGTCCAACAGGTCAAGCTGCAGAGAATGTAGCAAAGACAATAATGGATAATTGTCCGGTTACACCACTTGATTGCGATGAAGGGTTAGGTCGCTACCACTCTTGTGGTTATGAGTGTGGTGCAAAATATGATGGTGCTTGTTATATCATAGGGACTTATGCGAAATCATTTACTGCAGCAGGTGTGGTTCAAGCGTCTAAAGATGCGGTCCATGGTGCTAATTATAGTCAATCTCAAGGCTGCCGATTTTATGTTCCACAAAAACGCAAACATGCAGAAGGCCAATATGTGGAGATAACGAATGCAAATGGCCCAGTTTGGATGTGTACGCCTGGTTCGCAAAATAAACATTAAAAGCAGCGTATATCTCCCAGCTGATTATTTATCGGCTAGTGCTCGTAGAACATTAGTAATGGTGTCATTATCAATGTGAACCATGTCGGGATGGCAAGGGACATTGACAATATGTTGATAAAGTCTATTAGCATTAGGAAATGCAGTCGCGGCTGTTTGATTATCCAAATGTGGTGGGCGATAGTATTTTAGTAAGGTGAAATGGGGATTATCGAGTGCACTAGCAGCAATTGGTTGCTTGGCAAGGAGTGATACATAGGCAGGTGGCGAATTCTGCGTTTCACCAAGTGCTGTTAGCGCTATATTTTGGCTATTGATTAGTGCAAGGCAGCGTTTCTTTTGCCATTGGTAATGTATGCCCCAGCTGGGAATACGCTCCATGCGTTCATAAATGGCTGCGCAAGCGAGATCAGAGATTTTGCCATTGTCAGCATAACGCCAACTCCAACTAGGTAGCCCTCTGCCGAAATTTAGTAGTTGCCGTACAGTGGCCACTTCATCTTTTTTAACAATAATAAAACCGCCTTCACCAGCACCCCACGGTTTAGTTTGATGACAAGAGATCGCTTCATTGCTGGGATTATTTCCTTTGTCGGGTCGATCGAGAAGGCCTAACGCATTGTCAATAACCAGTGCTTTATTATGCTTTCTGCAGAAGCGTTCGAGCCAACGCCAGTCATGATGGTAGCCAAAAACATTGGTAAAGACGATTCCATCGTAGCTATCGATCGGAATGCCAGCCAATATTTTTTCGCTAAGTACGCCATGTTGATCGCAATCGACCAAATTTATATCAGAGAAAGTTGCAATATAACTCGAGAAGAAAGTAAATGCCGAGCCGAGCCAACGCAATGGTTTTCCACGTTTGATTGCCTCAAGGCCTGCTAATATCTTTAATCCCATTGTGCAGCTTGAGCAGACAACAACCGCGCGGTTATCATCGAGATCAAGCAATTGGTGAATAAACTTCTCTAGCAGAGATGAAATGGGTCCGCCATTAACATAACTATTTTTCTGTTCTGATAGCTGCATCAGTGCTTGAATACGTGAGTAATCAGCAATTTTATTTTCAATAAAAGCTAGCTTTCCTCCTGAGTAAGCTCTTTTAGGTTTAAATGGTTGCGGTGGAACGATATTATTAGCATTGGTTAGTTCTATAGCATCTGGATGGCAGCCATAGCGAAAAGTATCTCTTATTCGTTGTTGTTGCGCACGGTTTGTTCCTGGATAGGCGACTTCTTTTTCCATCCATCCTGGGTGAATGGTCTCAACAGTTTTCATGATTTCCTCCCTAAATACTACTTCCCAGCCATTTTTTCTGGTGTTAAGTAAAGTAAAATTACCCAGATCAAGTGGCAAGCCCATATCGCAAATAGTTATTGCAGGAAATATCCTCTGGAGTTTAACTGTCAACCAGAATGATACACTGCCTGCCTGAATGAGTACTATTTTGCGCCACGGCTCTTTTTCTAATAATGCCCGTGTTTTCGTTAGAATTTTTTGCCGTGATAATTTCGCTCTGCCACTGGAGATTTGCATATGTTTCATATCGCGGGCACCAATAAATTCTGGTAATAATCTTACCTCTTTGCCACCAATTAATAGTGACGGCTTGCCAGCAACATAATCAAAAAAGTCTTTAATATCGCCAGTGATAGCTGCCATCTTAAACTCAAGGCCGGTGCCATTATTACGGTAGCCTTTAGGAAGAACAAGAGAGAAGATGCGCTCACAAGCCGATTTGCCAACGGTAGGATCGCAGGTAGTACGTGACGAACCTGGCGAAGAGTGGTAAGAGAAAGCAGTTAACAGGTTTTTCGGTCGTTGATTGAGTTGTTGGAACATCGCCAGCATTTCATCCAGAAAACCACACTCCATCATATCGTGATAGATTTGACGATCAAGGCGCCAGGCAATTTTATGATTATCAGCTTTTAGCCCATTTAGCTGCCGCTCTATTTTGACCAGCATCTCCCAAAAATAGTGATTAATTTTGGTATAGGCGAATGGGGTATCAGCTTTTAACCATGCCATCATTTTATTAAATAGCATCAGATGTTGTGTTTTATCAACGATTGTAATCACTGTACTATAATATCTACTATTACGCTGTTGCCAATTAACAGTTTTCTTTATTTATGGGCAACTGCCATCGCATGTTTTGCCTCTGTAAAGGCCGCTAACAGTAGAAACAGTGCCCTACCCCAAAGCAGATATAATAGTATAAATTTCAAAGTGAGAAAAGCCTCGATAAATCAGAGTGAATGGCCTTTCTCGGTGCTCGCTTTCTGTGAGAGAAGGAAAAATATTGCTCTCTGTCATTGCAACGACGAGGTTGGCACTGCGGCAAGATGAAGTTGGCGTCTCAGAACAACGAAGATAATTTTTCTAACAACGCTTGCTTGTAGGGCGAGGGGAAAGTGTTTTTCTACTTGCTCCCTTCTATTAATTTCTCTGTGAAAGGGCAAGAGCAATGATTTTATAGGCCAATTTGGCAGCGAGGAAATCACAACTATGCAGGGCTTCAATTGGTGCTAGCTCATTGACATCAGCCCCGACAATATTGCCAGCTTGACTGGCAGCGGTAATGATTTCGATGGTTTCATTCCAGAATAGGCCGCCTGGTTCTGGTGTTCCCGTTGCTGGCATTAGGCTGGCATCAAAGCCGTCAATGTCGAAGGTTAAATAGATCGGCCGATTGCTTAGATGTGCCATCATCTCTTCTATATTCCATCGTGCTTTATCTTTCGCCCAATAGATGTGGATACGCTCGCGCTGACTTTGCAGAAATGGAATCTCTTCACTCGAAATACTGCGAATGCCTACTGATACGACACTGACATGATCGTGATCGAGGCAGCGTCGCAGTGCTGAAGCGTGCGAATAGGGCGCCCCTTCATAGCTATCACGCAGATCGGCATGGGCATCAAAATGGAGGATGACTAGATCATCATAACGCTGTGCAAATGGTCGAATAGCTCCGGCAGTGATGGCGTGTTCACCACCAAATACCATCGGGAATTTATTATCTTTTAAGACAGTCTCGACTATCTGCTCCAGTTGTGCCAACGCAGGCTCCTGCTGATCAGTAATTTTCGGCTCCTCAGCAGTGGCAATGCCAATTTTGCTAACAGGTTCACACCATAGCTGTTCGTCAAACAGTTCGATATTATGTGAGGCGTTGATCATTGCTGCGGGGCCTTTAGCGGTACCGCTACCATAACTGACAGTTGCTTCGAGGCCAAAGGGGATCACCACGACATCCGCATCCTCATAAGTGACAGCATAATCATTATCAAGTCCAAGAAAACCCTGCTTTGCTGGCATACACTTCATTTATGCTCTCCTATTATTTAAACAGTTTGGCATAGTGGCGCCGTGGTCGATTTTGCCAATGGCCGCGGTGATAGGCATCGCTTGCTAACAGCGGTAGAACAGAAGTTGCTTCTGCATAGACCATCTGTTCATAAGTGGTATCAACTTTGCCCCAGGAGCACGCCTCTTTTAATGTTGAGCTCGAGCAAGCACCATCGCGTGCATCAGCAACGGTAATCTGGATGGCATATTTATGCATATCGACAGCTTTACCGATAATTTCAGCACAGACAACGGTATCTTGGGCAAAGTTTTTTGGTGTGCCGCCGCCAATCATCAGTAGCCCACTGGTATCAGCAGCAATTTTGATCTCGGTCAGTTCGCGAAAATCAGCGATAGAGTCGATAGTTAGATGGTTATCGGGGCGCTTGATCTGGTGCGAGACAAGTCCAAAGCCGGCGGAAGAGTCGGTGAATGCCGGACAGAAAATCGGCACGTCATTTTCATAGGCCAATTGTACCAACGATTCAGGTTTTTTTGCCTGGCCATCGGCTAAGTAGCGCCCCATCTCTGCAATAAACGCTCTTGAGCTGTGCGGCTTCGCCGGCAAAGTATCAGCAATTATTCGAATTGTATCATCACACTGCTGTAACTCCTGTTCATCAATATAGGTATCGTAGATACGGTCGATGTAGAGGTCACGTAACTGGTGGTCATCAGCACCGGGGTTGCCGTGATAGTGTTTGAATCCAAGTGCTTCAAAAAAGTCCATATCAACAACCGTTGCACCGGTCGCGACGATAGCATCAACCATATTGTATTTAATCAGATCAGCGTAGAGTTTCATGCAGCCAGCAGCAGAAGTAGAGCCGGCAATGGTTAAAATAATCGAGGAGTCTCTATCCTGCAACATACGGTTGAAAATCGCGCTGGCATTTGCAAGGTCGCGCGAGGTAAAAGACATTTTTGCCATCGCATCAATAATCGGGCGAGCATCAAAAGTGGTAATATCAATATGCTCAACTGTTTGATTGAGTAGCGCCGCTTTTTGCGCAGCTAAGGTTGGGCTCTGGTTGCTCATAGTGCTATTTTCTCCCATAGAGGTTAACAATTATAGGCTAGGATTAAGCCATAGCTTCAAGCTTTTCGTCAACGCGTTCGCGTTCGCGGAAAAGTGACATAATAGGTTCGTCTTTAATTAAGAGAATGCCTTCTGCAGGTTGAAAGCCATTGAATCCGGTTGAGAAGACGCGACCGTAGGCACCGATTTGGCCTATTTCAATGTAGTCACCTTCGGTTACATCGCTAGGTAAGTAGAACGGCCCTTCCATATGGTCGAGTGTATCACAAGTGGGGCCGTAAAACCGAAAAGGTATCGAGTCGGTATCACTGATGTTATGACTATCGCGTATTAAGCGTGTCGGAAAAATTACCTTTGGTGTGCCGGCGTCGAACAGTGAACCATAGGTACCATCATTAATATATAGAAAATTGTCTTTGCGAAGAAGTACGTTGACGAGCAGAGAGGTGCTTTCTGCTACCAGTGCACGGCCAGGTTCTGAAAGTACTTCAATATGTGGGTGGCGGGCTCTGATCGGCGCCAACTCTTCGTTGATAACTTCAAAATAGTTTTTCAATGGTGGTGGTGTCATGCCAGGATAAATAGAGGGGAATCCGCCACCAACATTAAAGTGCTCAATATCAACACCGGCTTTGTCAATAACTTCGGTTGCCAGCTGAATTGCTGTGTGGTAGGCATTAGGGTTCATACATTGCGAGCCGACATGAAATGAGACGCCAAGTTTCATCGCATGATGACGTACCATTTTTAATAATTGTGGCGCCTTATCAAGGGGAACGCCAAATTTTTTTGCCAAGTCAAATTTGGCATATGTATTTGGTACATCAAGGCGAAGATATAGTGAAAGATCTTTAGCATGGTTTGTATGGGTGAGAATCTTTTGTAGCTCTTGCTCGCAGTCAAGTGAGAAATGGCGAACATTATGTTTAAAATAGGCAGCGTGAATCGCTTGTGGGGATTTAACCGGATTCATAAATAGCAATTCAGCACTCGGAATAAGTTTTTTGACGGTTTCGATTTCTGCTAGTGAGGCTGCTTCAAAGCTTTTAATGCCATGTTGATGGAGCAGCGAAATAATGTGGGGCTCAGGATTTGTTTTAACTGCATAGGAGATTTTGCCATTGAAATGGGTGGTAAAATAACGAACCGCACGTATTAACGTTGCTGGTCGAAAAGCAAATTGCGGCTTGTCCGGCTGGCGCGCAGCAATAGCATGTAATGTTTCAAATCCCATATTGTCACAACCTGTTGAAAAATATAAAATTTATTCTAAAGATATTATATTGATTAGTAGTATACAGTCTGCTTTCCATTGGTGCAATATTCTTTATCATCCTTTTTTTGAAGATAATGTTAATGAAAAGCGTCGTTTTTTTCTATAATGAGGCTGGTCCAATAAAGAATCACCTTGGTATCCTATTGTTGGCAGTGGTACACTAAGGTGATCTAACAAAACGAGTGGAGAAAGATGTCTGCAACAGAAAAGTTTGACATAAAAGGGCAGCGAGTATTAATTACTGGTGCTTCAAGTGGGATTGGTGCGGCGTGTGCGAAAGCTTTTGCAGCAGCAGGGGCGAATTTGGTTTTGACCGCACGGCGAGTGGAGCGACTGGAAGCGTTATCCAAACAGATTAGTGATGAATATGGCGTTGAATGCTTAGCGCTATTTTGTGATGTGAGTGATAAAGCAGTGGTAGCAGAATTGTTTGCACAGCTTGAGCAGCAGGGGTGTGAGATTGATATTCTGGTTAATAATGCTGGTTTAGCCCTGAGTTTGGATAAAGTCCAAGATGGTAAACCAGAAGATTGGGAGCGGATGATTGATACCAATATTAAGGGGTTGCTCTATGTCACGCGTTGCTGTCTTAGAGGAATGTTAGCACGTAATAGCGGCTATATTTTTAATGTGGCCTCTATTTCTAGCCACCATGTTTATTCTGGCGGAACGGTTTATTGTGCTAGTAAATTTGCTGTTGATGCGTTAACTAAAGGGTTACGGCTTGATTTGTTAGGCAAGAATATTCGTATAACACAGATTTCACCGGGAGCAGTTGAGACTGAATTTAGTATGGTGCGTTTCCAGGGAGATAAAAAGCGCGCTGATGCAACCTACGAAGGTATTCAGCCATTAATTGGGGAAGATGTTGCTAATTTGATTGTACATTGTGCTACATTGCCACCTCATGTTAATGTCGATGAGCTTCTTGTTGCGCCAGTGCGTCAGGCAGCAACGGTAATGCATCGCCAGTAGTTTCATGACAACAACCTCTATCCGCTACTCGAGATTTTTGCCTTTTTCAGTGGGATTTGCCCTATTTGCTATGTTTTTTGGTGCAGGGAATTTGGTTTTCCCTTTGGCAATAGGGGTGCATGCTGGAGATAATGTTATTATTGCGATGGCAGGGTTTCTCCTTTCAGGTGTAGTGATGCCACTGTTTGGTCTCATTGCAATTATTCTTTATGATGGCAGTTATATGCGCTTTCTTGCTAATCTAGGTCGTTATCCTGCTTTTGTTGTTGCTGCCACAATGGTTTTTCTGTTAGGGATTCTAGTCATTACACCGCGGACTGCCTTGGTTAGCTATAATACTTTTATTCCGCTTTTTCCCTGGCTGGCAAGCCACCGTTTTCTATTTGGTGCAATATTCTTCATTGCTGTCTATCTGGTTAGTATTAAGCAAATGGGGATTGTTGATGCCTTAGGTTGGATATTGAGTCCAATGAAATTAATTGTGCTGTTTATTCTTATCAGTTTTGGTGTTGCTGTCCAACATCAAGTTTTTGTGCCGACTGTAGCAGTAAGCAATCAAGTGATTTTTACTCACGCAGTTAAATTGGGTTATGGCACGATGGATCTTCTCGCCAGTTTTTTCCTTTGTGCCTTTGCTTATCAAACTATCTGTCATAAACTTGGGCGTCCATTGACAGAGATTCCATTAGGCGTTGAGCAGCGCATTATGTTTCAAGCAGCATTGATTAATACCCTACTGCTGGGGGTGGTTTATAGTCTATTTCTATTAATTGCTAATTATCATTCTGCATTACTTCAGCAGGTTGCTACACAAAAGTTGATTGGCCATTTAGCCCTTGTTCTATTACATCGCTATGGCACAATATTTGTAGCAATTTGTGTAACGCTAGCCTGTTTTGCTTCAGCGATTGCTGCAACAGCATTTACTGTTGAATTTGTTCAATCACATCTTCTGCGCAATCGTTTTGGTTACCAGTTGATACTGCCGCCAGTACTGCTAGTAATTTTTATGGTAAGTAATCTCGGTTTTACCCGCATTATGGCGATTGCTATTCCGATACTAACCGTCATTTATCCAGCTCTATTGGCATTGACATTGGGAAATATTCTTCATCGGCTCTATAAGCGTTTAAATATTGGTCCAGTACTTTTTTATTCTGTTTTAGTTATTTCAATTGTCATCAAAGTACTACAGCATAGATAGGAGCGAATGATGGGCAGTATACCGGTCTGGGTATATATTTTATTTGTCGGATTAATCTACATAGGGATTAAAAGATGTTATACCCGAGTAATTGCTGTAGAAAGATTGGTTATTATTCCGCTGGTATTCATTATAATAAGCTTGCATGGAACATTAAAATTATTTCAGCATGATAGTATAGTATGGATTTATTTGCTTCTTGGAGGTTTTGTAGGATTGCTTATAGGTCATTTCCAAGTGCGCTATCGTGTTATTCAAGCGGATAAGAAGAATCATCTCTTAAGAGTTCCTGGTGATATATCAATGCTAGTATTGCTATTAATCATTTTTTCTATTGAGTTTTTTATTCACTATTCGATAGATGCCAATTTACCTATTAGTAATTCCCATCTTTTTCGTATAATAGCTATATGCCTTAGCGGTGGTATCGTTGGTGTGTCAATAGGCCGTAACGCAACATATTTTTATAAATATAGTAAAGCAGATTCAGTCACTTTAAGAAAAACACATTGATTGTTCTCTTTTTGCAGGTTGGAGAGATTCTAAAAAGATACTATATAAGATAATAAATATTCTAATCTTTTCCTATAGATTAAATAATCGTAATTGTGGCGGTTGACTTTTTAAAAATAAAAAGATAACTTGATTAGGCGCTAAAAAATATATTAATAAAAAAAATAACAGGGGGTGGTAATTGATGCATCATAATTATAGGAAGCGTAATCTTTATAGTAACAATGGCTTGCAGTCGATAGTGCCTAAGCTGGATCGAAAAAAGGTGGAAAGAAATCTTGATCAAATTATAGAGCATAGCAATAAATTGGCAGAAGACTTTAAAAAACTCTACTCTGAAAAGAAAGAGGAAAGAATGCAGAAGCTTGAAGGTAGAATAACTGCTAAGAGGCGCGAAGTTCAGCTGGAGAAGGATAAGATTATCGAGGATCAGGCGAACCACGTAAGGAAAACTTATGCTGCAAAACAGAAGTTATTTGAGAAGTATGGGGAGTCTTTGAAGGATGGCACTGTAGAGAATGAGGAATATAATAAGTTATGTGTTAACGCAGAAAATAAAGCCTATCAGACGCTGCGTGATTATCGTCAAAAATCTATTGAGTTAGAAAGATGGGTAGAAAAAAGTGAGGAGCAGTGTCTGGCTCCTCTGAGAAGTTACGCTAAAAGCTTTCTCGATAATTATAAAAAAAGAGTAACGCAAGATAAACAGGCTGTTCTTTGTCTGATTTCAAAGGGGAAATATGAGGGTGCGCAATCCAAAATTGAGATGGTGAAGAAAGCTTGGGATAAAATGGTAGGGAAAGCATCAGAAGAGATGCCTTCCGGTGCTGGCAGTAATAAAAGAAATTATGATGGTTTCTCTAATGATGCTAATAATGCTGTTTATTTTCCTCCTGCCAAGAGACAGAAGATCATGAGTGCTAACAATCAATCAAAAAAATTGAGTAATGTGAAAAATAATTTTTGGGCTTCATCAATAAATACATCACAAATAAGTGAAAACGATTTAAATCAAAATGCCACGAATAATGCGCCGACATTCTCTAGTAATGCCGTAATACCTTGAGGGTAATGACAGATCCTGGTGAACATGCTACACTGCTATTTTTATAGACATCGGATGAGGGAAAGGATTGAAATTACGCTATTTTCATATTTTGTTTGCGGTCGTGGCACTGTTGACTATTCTGACTTTTTGGTTGTCAACGGTCATTGTTGAGATATTAGGTTCTCACTATGCTATCTATACTGTTAAACGTGCTATTCTTTTTGGTCTACTTTTACTGATACCTGCCATTATGGCGACAGGAATAAGTGGTAATATTCTTGCCAGAGGAAAATTGCTTGGCCTAATTAAAAAGAAAAAGAAGCGGATGGCTATTATTGCTGCTAATGGAATAATTATTCTTATTCCATCAGCGATCATTCTCTACCGTCTGAGTGCTGTACAGCAATTTACTGCATTTTTTTATAGTGTGCAGGGTCTAGAGTTAATAGCTGGCGCTATTAATATGATACTAATTATTATGAATATTATTGATGGGGTTAAGGTAAGCCGTGCTTGTCAGCATAAAACGATTGAGTCATAAAGGCTATCTATAATGAGCAGTGATAAAACGTTACGTTCCGTCGATAGTTTAATTGCTGCGGGTTTTATTAAGCCGCAAAAGCGTGAAGTAATTGAGCAGGTATCAGGAAAGTTTGCCACAGCAATTACGCCACAAATGGCAGCACTAATCGACCATCAACCGCATGACCCAATAGGACAGCAGTTCATCCCCAATGCCGCCGAATTGAATCATCAATCCCAAGAGTGTGTAGATCCAATTGGTGATGATGCTTGCACGGTAGTTAAAGGGTTAATCCATCGCTATCCAGATCGTTGCTTGCTGCAGCCATTACAGGTATGCGCAGTCTATTGTCGTTTCTGTTTTCGTCGTGAACAATTGGCAACTAATAATGCAGCATTGACAGCAGAAGAGTTAGAAGCTGCATATCAATATATTGCCGATCACCCACAAATATGGGAGGTGATTCTTACCGGAGGCGATCCATTCATGATGAAACCGAAGTCGCTGCAACAGATTTTGCAACGACTTGATGAAATTAGTTCTGTTGAGGTAATACGAATTCATAGCCGTATTCCAGTAGTCGATTCAGTACGAATTAGTGAGAAGATGGTGTCAACATTGCAATTAAAGAATAAACCTGTTTACGTTGTGCTTCATGCTAATCATCCACAAGAGTTTACTGTTGAAGCAACGCAAGCAATTAAGCGGTTAGTTGATAATGGCATTCCGATGTTAAGCCAGACAGTACTCTTGAAAGGAATTAATGATGATATTGATACCTTGAGTACTCTTATGCGTCAATTTGTGCGCCTTCGTATTAAACCCTACTATCTACACCATGGCGATTTGGCACGAGGCACCAGTCATTTCCGTACGACTATTGAGAAAGGTCGGCAATTAATGAAACAGTTGCGCGGCCGTTTTTCAGGCTTATGTCAGCCAACATATGTTCTTGATATTCCTGGTGGGCATGGGAAAGTACCGCTAACTGCAGATTATATTCAACCAACCAGTGAGGCAGGCAGTTACCAGGTCAAGGACTATTGCAACGGCGTCCATCACTATGTATCAAAAGAAGAGTTATAATGGCTGCACCGTTGCTTCACCGTCCCTGACTCCTTCATCTATCTGTAAATCCTATCCTTTCACAATGTGATTGCGGACTCAGAGTTAAAGAAGGACCCTACTCCATTTCTGCTGGATGTCATTTAGGAGGATACCTACTAATCAACCTGGTGTTAATGTTTGTTGCTCATCAGATGTTTTAGAATTGGTTAATGAGTGATAGTCCTCATTATTTGCATCGGAATCCAGTGAGAATTTTTTGTTAAGTTCGTTAACTGCATTATTAGCAGCATTCTCGCCCGAGTTAAGTGCGCCGTTCATGGAGCAGGGGCTCGTCATATCTAGGTAGGGTCCAGCGAAATCTACTTGATTAAAGGACTCTGCCATTTTGTTAAGTTGGCTGACTTGTCCTAGGCCACAATGTGCATAAGCCCCTTGATAGTAAGGGGAATCCCATAGCACAATTTTAGCTGCGGATAACTTTCCTTTTAGGGAGGGATACACATTGGTAAGGATATTTTGTGCCATTTCTATTGGATTGTCAGCATTTTGTATTGCCAATCCAATATTTCCACTAGCATGTATCTCTATTATTGCACCTTGGTCAGCAGGTAAATGTGATGTGTGGTCCTCTATCCATAATGCGCCGTCGACATCGCCTATAATTGCGGCAGCGGTTGGACTATCTTTTAACCACGGGCGATCTTCAGTTTCAAAATAAACTCTTGTCACAGTTTTATTGTAAGGAAGATCATCGAATAGCTCTTGCTGCGGTAGAGGTGGTTTAAACTCTATCGATTCAGAATAGTTGCTATTTAGCATCGAAGGTGGGACTGCTATAATAACACGATCGAACTCTTGTTCATGGTAACCGTTTTTGTTTCTAAACCCTACGATAACTTTTCCCTCTTTCTGTATAATGTTAGTAACGGGGTGTTCACAGTTTATTACAGTCCCTTGTTGCTTTACCTTTTCCGCCAATTTTATCGCTAGTAGCTCATTGCCGCCTTTAATGGAGAAAAAACCAGTCGTTTTTAGATATTGGCTAAAATCACGAAGTGCCTCGAGTGCAGGATATTTTTTAATATCTCCACTACACAACCCAACGAAGTTCGACATAATCGTTTGAACAATATAGTCACTCTCTTGTTGCGAGAGATCGGCAGTCTTAATCCGTAAAAACTCCTCTAAGGATAGATTATCAAGTTGTGGATGTGTCAACCAATCACTTGCCTCATTAATTTGTAGAGTGATTATTTCATTAATAATGTATTTTGCAAATATTTCGTTGAATCTGGTTTTATCGGTCCAATTGCCATTGATGAAATAACGCTGATGGATAGGGTCAATACGGTTTTGTAGTTCTAGATCTAATTCATCTGCTAAAGTAATAACATTTTTATCAGTATTGGCAATAAGAAGTGCGCCATGTTCAGAATACAGTGAGCTATTTTCTGAGTAATTTGTCTTGACACGCCCGCCTACTTTTGGCATTGCCTCAAATATTGTTACATTTGTCTCTAATGGCTCCTTTGATTTTTCTTTTATTACCTTGGCTGCGTTAAGGCCGGTTAGGCCTGCGCCGATGACAGCTACTTTAGCATGGTTGCGTAAACTCTTTTCCGTTGTCATATTATACCGGTTATAAAATAGTGCACAAGGAGCAGCAGTTAAACCTACTAGACTGCCAATGCGCCCTATGCGATGGTAAAAATTGTTCATCTATTACTCCTTATTATTTTTTTATGAATTATCATTGTGAAAGTAAGTAAAATCAATAAGGGCAATGTTTTTTATCGCCTACTATATAATATAGTAGCGTATAGTCCTTATTAACATTTCTTGAAAGACTTTATTTATTTCAACGTATCCTTACGATTGCTTCTCTCTTAGAGAGGTGTATAGGCTCATTTTATCTTCGTAGTATAGACATAGTTTCTACTTTCTCTTTTGGCAACCAATTCAACAACCACTTTAGCCAGCCTTCTTCGTCAATCGGGCGTTTATGGCAATGAACATGGTAATCATTGATTTTTACTTCTCGACAAGCTGCTGGAGCGATCTCTTTCAGCATATCACTGACTAATCCGAGGATTGGAATTGTTACTCCTTCGGCGCGTAAACAGCGACAGAGTTTTAAACCATCAATGCTGATTTCGTCAATTGGTAATATAATTAGATCAGGTTGACTTTTTGACAGCATCAATGCACGCTCCTCGTTACAGGCTAATGCAATTTGGAAGCCGATTCGCTCCAGCATGCTTTTCCAGGAAAATGCTAATGCTGGGTGACTTTCTACTAAAAGTAGGTAAGGTGAACTATTTAATGTTGTGTTTTTTATCCGCATCATTTTTCTCCTTTTATTTTATGCGCTTAACATAGCTAATGGTTGTCATACGGTTAGGTAACCAGTGATTAATCCAGGCTTCCCATGATTGGTTTGTTAATGGCCAGTTGCAGTAATCGTTAATATCAGCTAGTTGGATAGACTGCTTAATAGCAAGAAAATTACTAGTATTATTATCAATAATAATTGCTAATATTGGCGCGGTAAAATGTTGTGTACGCAAGTAACGGCAGAGATTGAGGCTCTCTTTATCAGCATAGTCGATGTCGATAAGCACAAGGTCAATGGGTGTTGAGAGTAGATGTTGAGTAGTACTGTTTCTACCCTTTGTAACTCGATTGGTTGTCCACAGTGAGGAGAATGGTCTAATCTCTGACATTGGCCATTTTAGAGTTCCTGACAAAATGAGATATAGTGGTTCTGGGAACTCATATTGCTCTTCCATAATAGAGTGGATCGTCATGCTATTATGACGCAGTGGATAGTATCGTTGGCTAGATTTTGCCGACATTAGCAGTAATAACAGTTGCCATTGTAATATCGTTAGTTGAATATGCCAATGATTGAAAGCATGATGGCTAGTAGATTTCCACTGCTCTTGTAGCGCTATTTTAGTTATTAGAGAATCATTTGATAGTTGTAATGCCGTTTTTACAATATCGCCTAACTTTTTTTGGGCCTTAATGCAGCGTGACAAACGATTTATATAGTGATTCATCGGTATATTAAGTAGATCAAAATATAAGCTATATGGAGTAAAACAGCATGTAGCTTCTCGCTGAGTAGATGGCCAATTATAGGATTTAATGAAATGATTAATTTGCTCAAAATGCACTATTTTTGAACAATTTGTAGAAGAGTGGTTTTCTGATGGTAACATATTGATATCCCCCTAAATGTAATAATTATGTGGTAATTAAAATAGCCATAGCTTAGGCTGTTGATGTATTTAGGTAGTTAGTCGCATTATTTAGTTTTCTGATAATGGATTACAGAAATGTTCGCTTAAAGTAGGGATCAAGTCTCATACTGTCTTGATTATAGTTCCTTATCATTTGAGTATGATGTCTCTCAGAAGCCGTACCCTATCTACTAATACATAAGAGTTATGGTAAAGCATATTTTCTTCGTAAAACGAAAAAAATAGAGAATTTCCAAAAAAATTTGTGAAAATTAGCTTTAATTGGCGAATTGGTTGAATCAAACACCATCTTCAGCAGTTAATGGGACATCAATTAAGTTATAGCGTGCAGCTAAATAGGTCAGCGCAACATCATTTCTTACATTGAGTTGTTTTAATAATCGATGACGATAGCAATTAACGGTTTGTGGGCTAAGATGTAGTTCATCAGCAATTTCATTTGTTTGTTTGCCGGTGACAATCATCAGCATAACCTCAAGTTCACGATCAGAGAGGCTATTGAAAGGATTAGAGCTATCCATGGCAAATCGGCACAGTGCTAGACGTTTGGCTACTTTTGTTGGTAGATACTGTTCGCCTGCAGCAACACTGCGGATAGCATTAACTAGCTCTCCTTGCTCATTGCCTTTTGTTAAATAGCCAACAGCTCCAGCGCGTAGTAAGCGTAGAGGATAAATATCATCACGACGGCCAGTTAATACTAATATTTTGGTGCTAGGAGCAAAAGAGAGAATTCTGCGGGTTGCTTCAAGGCCACTCATTTCTGGTAAATTAAGGTCCATCAGTATGACATCTACTCGTTTTGAGCGCGCCATTTTTACCACTTCGCCACCTGTCTTCGCTTCACCAGTAATATTAATGTTGTCATTGTTGCTTAAAACAGTGCTGATAGCATTCCTTACTAAAAGTTGATCATCGGCAATTAATACATTAATCATCATAATCCTCTCCTGTGTTTCATCCTAAAAACGAGAGAAGTATATCATTTATTAATAAAGTTTTATAGATATTGGTGGATTTTATGTAAAAAAAGATCTTTTTTTAAACAAAATTTATTTAATAAGACATAAATCTACAATTAAATATGATAAAATACTACATTTATAAAGAGCTTTTCTTTCAATCATTTCAAACTTTTTAGTATAGATTTTATCTATGTAATGCAGTTAAGTTAATAGAGTAGTGGTTTTTCTTGATAAGCATATGGTAGTTTTGGTGCTATTTTGATTATTGTAATGTGTTTTCTCGCAGTAGAGACGTCAATTCTTTAATGGTGGCAATATCATATGAACGGTGAAGATTATTATGATACGGTTATTAGTTGTTGATGATCATCATGTTGTGCGCGCGGGAATTCGTGAACTGTTGGTTGAGGTTAATGATATTGAAGTGGTTGCTGAAGCGGCTAATGGTGTTGAAGCAATTAATATGATTCATAACAATAACCAAATTGATTTGGTACTAATGGATCTGCATATGCCTAAAGGTAGTGGATTGTTAGCAACGCGGCGCATTTTGCGCGCCTATCCGCAAATTAAAATTATTATACTAACAGCTTGTGAAAGTGATGTGCCACCAATCCGCGTGCTGCAGATGGGGGCGTCAGGATATTTGAATAAAGCCATTCAAAAAGAGGCCTTATGTGATGTTGTGCGTCATGTTGCTGCAGGGAAATGTTATCTTGAGCCGCAAATTATTAATCGGTTAGTGAAACAGAGATTCTCTGATCAGAAAACCACACCTTTTTTACAGCTCTCTGATAGAGAGTTTGATATTATGATGATGCTTATTGAAGGTAAGAAGGTAAATGAAATTAGTATAGAGCTTGCATTAGGAATAAAAACTATTGAAGATTATCGCCAACGAATTTTTCAGCGGTTAAATGTAGAAAATGAAGTTGACTTAATCCATTTAGCAGAGAAGTGTAAATTATAAACTTAGCCTAACCTGTAACACCAGTGCCACGTCGACTCATTGTACTAATACCTCATCGTATCGCGGACAGATCACGGGACAACGGAATTTGGAGGCTGTCGAAAGAGAGGGCTTGAAAACCTCGTGACAACTGAACTGAAGATGGTGAGATGATAGGGCAGTTTCAAGAAAAAATTATTTTATGATTTTTTATCACTGGATAGTCTTGTGACTGTATACAAAAAACCAGGGCACATTGCTGTGCCCTGGTTGATGGATGTTTTTATCAATTTAATAGTAGTAGAACTATGCTGTTGCTCCACTGCTTGCTAAGATACCGCTTCCTTCTGTTGTAGGGCTGATTTCAGCTCGTTGATAACCATAGACCATGTAGTAGTAGAAGGCTAGGCTGGAAACAATTAGTATGCCGTAGAAGGTAATATGTAAACCCATTTCCACATTCGCAGCTTTACCATGGATGCTATTTAATATGTCAACAATAGTTAACCATAACAGATAGCCGGCAAAGACATAGCTACGTTTTAAGGCAAAGAAGATTTTTGATATATTTCCTTCATTATTTACGACTAGGTAGACACTGTAGAATACTAGTGTAACCAGTGAAGTAAATAATAGATGCTGAATATTCGTTGCGCAGTAGAGGATAGTAAAGACGACAAATAGTAACGGGCAGAGCAGTTTTGCGCATGGCATCACATAGTTTTTGCCTTCGCCCAACCCTTCGCGTAATCTTATCCGCATCACCGCTAATGGGCACGCCATAAAAGACATGACATGAAATTGGCTGACAACAATCATTAAGCTGTGCCAATTACGGAATAGTGTTACCAGTCCGACCGCTAATATAGTGTTGAAGACAAGTGATCTTCTTGAAAAGTGATATTTAGGATGGAGGATATTAAAGAATTTCGGTGCCTGCTTCTCTTGTGACATGGCAGTTAACATTCGGCCAGTCGTTCCTGAATATACTAATCCAGTACCAGATGGGCTGATACAAGCATCAATGTATAAAATCAGTGTAATGATGTTTAAGCCGATTAACGTTGTTAATTGTGCCAGAGGCGAGTTGAAGTTTAAAGCTCCCCAACCGTTATTAACCATTTTGGTCGGTAAGGCGCCGATAAAGGCTGTCTGTAGCAGTAAGTAGATGCCCAGAGCAATGAGTAATGAAATCACCAGTGCCCGTGGTACGTTGCGTCTAGGGTCTTTTGCTTCAGCACAGAAACTTGCCACACATTGGAAACCATTAAAAGCAAGAATTGTTCCGCCAGTCATAATCATGGTAAAAGTATTTTCCAAATGGAAAGGTAGTAATCCACCTTGAGAGTGTGCTTGTGAGAAGTTGCTGGCATGAAAAGCAGTTGCAATGATAATAATTGAGATCACTACTGGGGTTAATATTTTAATTGTACTGATAATATTATTCGATTTAGATAATAATTTTGCACCCCAAAAATTAAGTAACATAAAAGTTAGAATTAATAATGCGACAACACTTGTGCCGATATGAGTCAGGTGGTGGTT
>JANQHY010000258.1 GCA_028282395.1 Gammaproteobacteria bacterium | reverse complement strand
TATTGCTAAACAACAAATGCTTAAGTCATTATTACATTCCGTAGCCAAACAGAATGGGTGTAATTTCTTTGATTGCAATCAACTTAATTTGGAGCTAGCTAGTGATGGTATTCATCTAACAGCGCATGACCATTTACTATTATCTGAAGCAATCTCGGAACAGTTAAAATTAATAGAATGCCCAGACCAGTAAAAATATAATTAAGCTTAAGATAGGCAGGATACTCATAGCTGTGATTAAGCTTATATGAAGATATAGTGGCACATGAAGATTATGAAGTTTTAAAAAGCCCCCACTCGTTGTCATTAATGCCCCCTGAATCACCTTTACAAGCGCCCCTCCCCCCATAACTAAGATAGACCCTAAGCTAGATGCACTGGCAACATATTCTGGTTTGTTATTCTCAATAACGACGGAATAACCAATGCAGTGGCTACTTGCGATAACCCCGAGGATAAAAAAGGCTATAGCACCTTCTATATCATTTGCTATTGGTATTAGAATAATAAAGATAGGAACTAAACCACCCAGGAAAGAAAACAGCATCATCGCCTGCTTTTTTGTCATATAACGATCAGAAATGTGGCCAGCCAAAGGTGAGCCTAATAAGACACCAAAATAAAAAACCGTTAACAATACCGAAGCCTTAGCAATAGAAAAGCTATCCACTTCAATAAAAAAAACAATTCCCCAAACTGCTCCAATTGTGATAACGGGCAAATTCAGAACAGCAGTAAACCCTGAACCAATAAGCCCACGTTTACTTTTAAGTGCGGATGTAAGCGGGTGAAATAGTGCTTGCTTTTTCAACGGGAGTATGGTGGTTTGCTCACTTACAACAGCAAAATTTAGTATCCAAGAAACAATACCCAACACAGCTAAAATTCTAATAGCATTTTGCCAACCCACACTTTGAGCGAAAAATGTCAAAGGTGCTTGTGACAGCATTCCACCAATAAATGCAATAGATACAACAACTCCGATTGCTGTGCCGAGTTGCTCACCTTTGAAATATTTTGATATGACCCTTAAACAAGAAAGAAAGGCAAAAGCCCCTCCAACTCCTGATAGAGAGCGCCCAGCTATAGCTATAGGCAAACTTTCTGCAGATGCTAAAGTAAAAGTTCCAACAATTGAAATCGCAAAAGTTATTAAAATGACTTTCTTCTCTGAAAAGCAATCTAGGATATTTCCTGCAGGCAAAGTTAATAAAATCAAAATAACGTAATATGCTGCAGATAATATTGCCAACTCTTCACTAGATAAAGACAAGGCTGATAATATATTTAAACCAATTGCATTCATCATAGTCATTTGCACAAATTCATAGCAAAAGAATAAACTTGCCACGACCAGAATGAACCATTTTCTCATGACACCTCCTTGTTACTTACCATTCACAAATGGTGACATCTGAGTTTAAAAACGATAAAGTATAATTTGCTATAGCCTCATGCAAGCTCTTTCTGCATTCTAACGGTACCGTTCTGTCATCATAATGAATTGATATCTTCAGGCTTCCTCTAAAAGGATAGGCTATAGCAAATATCTGCACATATTTTTTATTATAAAATGCGACACCATGAAGCTTTAAGTCTTTTATTTGAATGAAATTTTCAAGACGCTTAGTCGCACCTCTATCAATATAACTGAACCCAAGAGTATTTGCTTCTTTTTCAAAATCATGGCGCAAAAAATCCTTTAGCTTATTTGGATTAAGCAGCACATTATAAGTTCTTTTCTGCAATTCTTGGGCAATCTCGACAATAGTTTTAGTATCAACATTATGGTATTCCTCAGGAATGCCGACTGTCTGACAACACAATTGTTCTCCCTGATGAAATAGGCGCCTTGTATCTGCGCAAAGGTACCTGTACATAGTGTTACTATCGGTAATAGATGCTATAGCTTTCAGTAGTATTGATGCAAGTAAGGATGAAAAGCTGGTTAAACCATACTCTTTAAGGGCATAAGATTTTGCTAATTGTAAGTCCTTTAAAACTAGTGTAAATTTCTTCTTCAATTTACATTTGTTTTCACCGCAAGGTTGTAAGCCCTGAAAACCCCTACTTTCTTGAGCCCCACGATCCTTTAAATAATACTCAATAGATTGAGAGGTTGAAGTAGTGAACGCTTGATTTTGCCCTTTTTTATTGAAGTAATGTTCAAAAACATCTGCTACGAAACTTAAACCAGAAATCGCATCTACGATGACGTGATGAAAAATAAAGACAATATAATTTATGCTGCCAGCATTTTTTACCACAACAAGCCTTAGCAAAAGTTCAGCTTCATTAAAAGAATACAACAGTTCTGAATCTAGTAGCTTTTCAAGGCTGATTTGAGACTCTGCAAAATCTTTGTATACTATTTTGGATATTGAACTTAAACCTTTAAAATATAATTCCTCGTCATCGTGGCGCACATAGCTTTTAGACAAGGGATGCATATTGCAAACAATTTCTAAAGAACTTTCAAGCTTCTGTTCATCAATAGCTACATCGATTGAGACAGCCACTAACATATTCTCACATTTAAGGAATATAAAATTGCCTCTGATGCACTTAAGCTCCTCAGCTTCACTTCAGCACCCCATATGTCTGTATCAAATTATCAATATTCTTTAAAGAGGAAAAGTTGTCATAAGTGAATGCGTTATCTATCTCAAGTTTAATTCCAAATTTTGTCTCTATAAAAAGAGCAATCTGAGACACACTAAAGCTATCTAAACCCATAGCAAACAAATCGTCATCTGGAGCCACGGCAGCGACTTTAAGCTCATTCTTAATAAACTCAGTTAATTCAGTATCCATGACTATCAATTCTTGCCGTCAAAATAACCAGGCATTAAAGCCGTTACGAAATGTTTTCGATTAATTCTTGAAAAGACCGCTTTATTTGCTACCAGCTCTTCAGGGGATATTAACCAAACTTCTTTCGTTAACAAAGACTCTAATGACAAAGTAACTTTATTATTCTCATCAAACCTTTTCGACCTAATCAATATATCACCCTCAGCATAAAAAATTGCTTTTACTAGTTTAAGATCTCGTTTGTTTAGAAAGCTAATAAACAAGTTATTACTTAAAATTTCTTGCGCTGTTAACTCCATTTTTGTTTGTTTATACAAGGGGACTACTTCAAACACAGTTTCACCCTGAGCATTTTTTGAAAGATCCTGAACAAGGTTAGTTTGTATGTTTTCATCAACAACTTTAAATGTATCTTTCAATATTTTTGTCATCTTTGAGATAAAACTACCTACCATAAAAAAACCTCAACCTTCACTCTTCACGCAACGTCACCAACAGCTTGATGGCCATTATAGTTGGAACACTTAATACCACCCCAGCGATAAGCTTAAAAATTAAAGTATCAACAATTATTTCTGAAAAAATCATATTTAGTGAATACGTTCCATGAAACCCTATTGGAAACACTATTAATGTATTTACTAATCCACCCACTGTTGTTGCCAGTATGATTGTGAAAACACTAAATTTTGCCACGTACTTACTAAGGTAACCTAAAGTTAGGAAGGCAGCATATATGCCGGCAGGCATTGCGATTAAGCCGGCTAAATACATTTTGTATGATGATATCAGAATATGGTGTAGAGCTTGTGTTGCTATGCCACTAGTCGCTTGGGGCAATAAGAGCACACACTCACAAAAGACTACAAAGATCAAAGAAGCTATCATTTTCAAGACTGTTCTAGTACCATACACCCTTAAAGCGATAAACGAAACGGGGTAAAGAAAAACATAAGGAATCACTCCCCCGCTAACAACAAGGGGGATAGAAAATAGTGAGAGTCTAACTGCGGAAAAAAGCACAAGTGACGCAATCACTAAAGTGCCATATAGTGCAGTTAAAAACATTAACAAATAATCGTCGGGTGCGGAAACGTCTCTGAATTTCAGTTTATACATAACTTACCTCATGCTCATAAATTTCTTTAAGAATAACAGCAAAAATATCACTTGAATCGACAAAAATTAAGTCCCCATATGAAGTTTTAAAGTAAAGTTTATCTTTATCTAAAGTCTCCAGCACAGCACAATCTTCAGTCCGAATAATATACTTAGTAATGGTATTGCTCAGCTCGTATTTTCGGAAAATTGCTCTGGCACCTTTCCGAAAGCCAAAAACATGTTTTGTAAACGTCAAAGTGAATTCTTTTTGGTTTGTATTTAAAATAGAAGTGTCGTCTTGATAATAAGTATCGACAACTGATTGCTCTTGTATTAAATCTGAAACAGAAGTTTTTAGCCCTTTAGATAGTCTTACCAGAACATCTAGCGTGGGATTGGAATCATTTAGCGAACGCAATCGTTTTAATGTAGGCTCTGAAATACCTGTCACATCCGACAACTGCTTCACTGTCAAATTTTGTTCTGACATTAACCTGATTATCCGATTTTTTAAGGACATCTCTATGGTATTATAAATTAGACCATTTATTGAAATAAAGTATAGCAAAATTATTGTGACAAGGCTTTAAAAAGATATTACGTAAAATAATTCCTATATTTTTCAAACGATTATGAATCACCGTGGAGTCTATCAAAATTACCTCTTGACTATAAGTGTATCACATATGATACTTAATAACATGTATTGGATAATTTATGATACTATGCGGGAGTGGAAAAACAATGTTAAAAGCAATCACAGAATTTGGAACAACCGATAACAAGCCATTGTTATTAAGGGTGTCTCATGAGTTGTTGAACGACATCAAAGTGAATCAGGGAGGTGAAGTAGAAATGAATAGTATTGTTGATTGAAGTGTTAAAGCGTTACCACAAAATGAAAGCGAAGCAATCGAATTTAATATTAGCAAAGCATATTGAGTGGGTGGATATCATTTTTAACCGGGATCGTACAATTGGTCCAAAAGTAAGGGGGCAGAGCTTTAAAACCAGTTACTAATACCCTAGGTGATTGTGTTTCTCCCCAAACCTGCAGTCTGCTTATGATTCATGCTGCAGGCAGTCTACCACTAAGGGAGGCGGTGGTTTTTTGCCGGACTGACATCATCAAGGATGAATGTGGTGTGGTTCGGTATTTTTTAACTAAAACACATTATTGAGAGGGCAACCATGTCTAAAGCAGAAAAGTTGAAAAAGTATCGGCGCTTAACGCGAAAAAATGATTCAAAGTTGATTGTTACAGTGCCACCGGAACTAAAAAAAGATTTAGAACTACAAGCTAAGCGCAAAGGCAGAACATTGAGCGTTGAAGTACAGATGCGTCTGGCAGATAGTTTAACACGATCCGATTTATCTTATGATGACTTGTGGTGTTTGATCAATAAAGAAGCATTGGTTTGGAAAGGGCCTGCTAATCCTAAACCTGATTGGGTGAAAGAATTACATGAGCGTAAAAATAACGGAGAATAATGAGGGGCACTTTACAAACATGGCAAACCAAGTGCTATCTATTATGTTACTAATTTATTGCTTAGAGCATAGTTTTTTGCAAATTTATAAGTTGCTGAAAAATTAGAAAACGATTTAATTGATTTTGATCCACATATTAATACGAAGGCCCCGGTTAAAATGAAACCAAGCGTGCCAAGCTAGGCACGTTCCCCGCCAAGCACTGCACAATCCTGAGATAACAGGTGGTGAACTCATCGTTAATTCCTATGATTAATACGCCAAATATGGCAGGTATCTTGATCTAACATGATACGCTCTACCAGGTTTAGTTCAATGCGGTCTTGAAGTTTTGTCAGTTGCGGCATCACAAACATGCCTTGTGTAGCCTCACCTAAAATCACTGGGGCCTGATAGTGCCATAATTCATCAACCAAGCCACTAGCCAGAAATGCGCCACTGAGCTGGCTGCCTGCCTCAATCATTACCTCATGAATCTGTGCTTGATGCAAAGCTTGCAACAACGCCGATAAATCTACTTGATCCACGCTATTACCAACCTTAACTGTTTTCACGCCTTGCATCTGTAGTGCAGACAATCGCTTAATATTGGCGTTTGTGGTATGGGCTAGCCATACCTCACCTGGCTCATGAATCAGCTTGGCATCCACCGGTGTTCTGCCCTGGCTATCAACAATGACACGCACAGGTTG
>JANQHY010000221.1 GCA_028282395.1 Gammaproteobacteria bacterium | reverse complement strand
GTGACCTAAAAGATTATCTACATAATCAAGCTGTCTGCGTGCGAACTGGAGGTAATTAATCATGGCGATTGAGATTGACGCACTTAATTGGGAAAAAGTAGCTGGATTAATGCCAGCCATTATTCAGGATGTAGCAACTGGCAAAGTTCTGATGCTCGGATATATGAATCGTGAAGCCATTGAGCAGACGCTTGCTACAACCAAAGTAACTTTTTATAGTCGCTCAAAGCAGCGGTTATGGGTCAAAGGCGAGAGTAGTGGCAATGAGTTAATTCTATGCCATATTGAGGCTGACTGTGATGGTGATACCCTATTAATACAGGCAAAACCGACAGGGCCAGTTTGTCATCTTGGAACGGAAACCTGCTTTAAGCAACACTTCTCTTCAGATTGGCAGGTAATGGTGGCATTAGCCCAGATAATTGCGCAACGCGATAGAGATAAACCCGCCGATAGCTACACGGCGACACTGCTTGCAGAAGGGAATAACCGCTTGGCACAAAAAGTGGGTGAAGAGGGCGTTGAGGTTACTATTGCAGCTGTAGCAGGGCAACGCCAACAGTTGTGTAGTGAATCAGCTGATCTGCTGTTTCATCTGCTTTTACTTTTACACTATCACCAGCTATCGCTGACTGATGTGATTGAAGTATTGCGGCAACGAATGTAAAAAATTTTGCTGTGCTTTGCTAGTCAATGCATTGCACAAGTAGTGGGTAGGTAGTAAATAGCATGGATCGAGTGATTGTTGAAAGATTGGCGCTTCTAGGTATTGTTGGTTCAGAGTATTATGACTTTATTGTCATGGCGCTGCTAGCGCCCTATTTGAGCCAGGTGTTTTTTCCATCGGCGCATTATGCTTGGTTGTCAATTCTGGTTATTTATGCTGTGGGGGCAATGTGTCGTCCTATTGGCGCTATTTTTTGGGGACACTTTGGAGATAAACTGAGTCGCAAACGCTCGCTTCTTTGGACAGCGCTACTAATGTTTATTGCCAGCTTTTTGATTGCTTGTCTACCTGGGAGCCGTCAGGTGGGGACAGTCGCTATTTTTGCTTTACTTATTTTACGTATTGCTCAAGGTTTTGCATTAGGTGGAGACTCTTCTGCTGTTGCAACACTGATGGTGGAAAAGAGCGATGCTAAATGGCGTGGCTTTCAATTAAGTTTTGTTTATAGCGCTAACTGTATGGGTGGGGCGGCAGCAGGATTAATTGTCTACCTGTTAACGCGTTTTTTAACCCATCAACAGATGCTATCTTTTGGTTGGCGTATTCCTTTTTTAGTAGGAGCATTACTGCTATTAGCTTGCCTGTTCTTGCGCATGAAACTATCTGATTCATTAATCTTTGTGACAGAGACGGTTCGTCACCGTTTTCCACTTGTTGCACTATTAAAGCACTATTATAAAATGTTGATACTAGGGGTAGCGATTGGCATTTTGGGCAATGCATTAGTAGGGTTGTGTATGTTTCTGCCAACCTATTTACATATTGATTACCACTGGCAATCGACTGAAGTAAGTTTTCTGTTCACGTTATCGCTACTATTTTTGGCGTTTCTTTATCCAGTAATTGGTTTCTATTCTGATAAGCTGCGCCGAAAGCGCTTGCTGATAGTCTCTTGTCTCATTTTTTTATTACTATTAATACCGCTGTTTCTACTGTTAGGTCAGCATAATTTTATTGAGATACTGCTATTTATTTTATTGGTAAAAACGTTTACTGGATTGGGTATTATGTGTGCCCAGTGTATATATACAGAAATCTTTCCAACCCATGTTAGAGTAACCGGGGTTGGTATCGTCAATAATCTTGCTAGTGGTTTAGGTGGTGCAGTTCCAGCTTTGTTGTCCGCTTTGGTTATTAGCGTTGGAACAGTGCAGGGGCCAATACTGCTATTAGCGCTCAGTGCATTGGCAACACTTTGTGCAACAGCTATATTGCGTGATCGTACCGGCACACTTTTAACGCTGATCGCTTAGCATGCATCTCCTCCTCTGCCTTAATTTTGTCATCAACGCCTTCAGAACGTGGCAGAGTGGAAAGTAAGATTAAATGAAACGAGTTGCCTCGCCGGATTAGATGAAAATTAGACTATCTTCTGCAGAGCTTTTCAAAAGCAAACTAACTGCACTATACTATTAATCTACGGGCAGAGGGTTAGTGGATGTCATGGCAGAGAATAAGCGTGTCGACGTGAATACAGCGGTTGTTATCGGTGCTAGTGGTGCAATAGGGCAAAATTTGGTGATGAAACTGAGCCAAACCGACGATATCCAAGAGATTTATGCATTCTCGCGCAAGCAAGTCGATTTTGATTCACCTAAGGTACATTGCCATTTTATTGATCTTGAGGATGAGTCTTCTATTGCCCAGGCAGCAGGGATGATTAATGAGCAGCGCGTAATCAGTCGGTTATTCATTGCAACCGGTCTTCTTCATGAAGGTGAGCTATTGCCCGAGAAATCTTTAGAAGAGCTTTCACCTGAAAGATTTCAGCGCCTATTTGCTGTGAACACCGTTGGTCCCGCGTTAATTGCTAAACACTTCATCCCATTACTGCCCAGATCTAGCTCTGCTGTGATTGCCATACTATCTGCTCGTGTTGGCAGCATTGGCGATAATCGGCTTGGCGGCTGGTATGGCTATCGTGCTTCAAAAGCGGCACTGAATATGGTCATTAAGACACTCAGCATTGAGTTAAAGCGACGTTGTTCTAATGCAGTGATTGTAGGTGTCCACCCTGGGACAGTTGATAGTGAGTTATCTCGGCCTTTTCAACGCAATATTGATCCCGATAAACTATTTTCAGCCAGCACGGCAGCAGATAATTTGCTCGCGCTTGTTGAAACATTAACACCTGAAGCGAGTGGAAAATTCTTTGCTTGGGATGGCAGACCCATTGGGTATTAAAAGGTAGCAGTGGTAGTATGGCAATATTGCGATTTATTTTATCTGATCAGCTGAGCATTGATGTTGCTACCTTAGTGGATTGCGATAAAACGCACGACATCATCCTCATGTGTGAAGTTCGTCAAGAAGCTACTTATGTCAAGCACCATAAGAAAAAGATCGCTTTTCTTTTTTCTGCCATGCGCCATTTCGCATTAACATTAAAAGAGTTGGATTACCGTGTCGATTACATTCAATTAGATGATCCTAATAACAGTCAAACTCTGTATGGAGAGATTCAACGAGCAATTAAACGCCACAAAGCAGAAAAAGTTATTGTGACCTTTCCAGGCGAGTACCGTATTTGGCAAGACATGTTGGCCTGGCAACAAGATTTTTCGATAGAGGTGGAGATTCGTTCCGATAATCGATTTCTCTGCGCTATCGATGAATTTAAACAGTGGGCGCAGGGTAAAAAGCAGTTAAGAATGGAGAACTTCTATCGTTATATGCGAAAAAAACAGCATATCTTATGTCAAAATGACAAACCTGAAGGAGGAAAATGGAATTTTGATCAACAAAATCGTAAACCGGTTAAAAAAGAGTTAAGCATTTCTCAACCTTATCAGGTGCCGGTCGACAAGATAACTAAGCAGGTTCTCTCTGTTGTTGAGAACGCCTTCTCTGATCATTTTGGAGACTTGGAGCCCTTTTCATTTGCTGTAACACGTCAGGATGCATTGAAAGCACTACGCCACTTTATTCGCCATCGACTATGCAGTTTTGGTGATTATCAAGATGCTATGCTGGAAAATGAACCATGGATGTTTCATGCTCATATAAGTTTTTATCTCAATTGTGGGTTGCTCAACCCATTAGAGTGTATCCAACTTGCAGAAAAAGCCTACCATCAGGGTAAAGCACCATTAAATTCAGTAGAAGGATTCATTCGACAGATATTAGGATGGCGTGAGTATGTAAGAGGAGTTTACTGGTTAAATATGCCAAGCTATGCAGAGGAAAACTTTTTTTCAGATAAACATCCACTGCCATCATTTTATTGGCAAGGTAATACGGAGATGAACTGTTTAAAGCAGTGTATTAATGAAACGAAGCGACATGCTTATGCTCACCATATTCAGCGATTAATGGTTT
>JANQHY010000179.1 GCA_028282395.1 Gammaproteobacteria bacterium | reverse complement strand
CAACATTTTCCTGGTAAAAATCCGATGAGCAGCACTCACAAAGTTCCACATACTTCTGCCTTTCCCTTATCGACAAAGGTTCGTCACATGCTTTGCACTTCACCGCTTTGCCATCAAGACAAGCATTTTCATTTATTTGAATAGTATTCATATAACATTCTCCTTTAAAAAAATTAAAAATTTAAATCAAAGGAGTTGCCCGCAGGGGATAACTCCCCTGATGGGTAAAATGTATAACGCAGTGTCTTAGGCAAAGCTTTCCTTGCCTCGGTGGTCAATAATCCATTGACATGCCCAAGAAGGAAGAAGCGATAACCAGAAACACCCACTGAGTTATTTTCTTATCACTTTCATAAAATACAAGCGATTTCGTTTCAGAAGTGCGAGTATTTCAAGATAAAGTTTAGAAAAATGCCAGTATCAGTTTTTTGATACTGATATTGACATCCGATTTGTTTACACGCTCAGTATGCACTAGTTGATCAACACCTGCATGAAATGGCCGCCCACTTTAAGAAAATTCTGCCGCAAATAAACCAAAGCAGTTCAACCTTGCGTAACTTCTGACTAAATTGTTAAATAGCATCTCCTTGGATAAGACAGATGAGCAACCCATCGCTTAACCTTTCAGACAAACGATATTGATAGACGCAAAAAGCACCTAAAAATAAACAGATTTGTATTGACCATGTGATTACCTAGTCCAATCATTGTCATCATGGCAATCAACATGTAAAGATCATCAATCAGGACGCTTGATCAGCTAAAACATGGTAGCATGCTCAATTATTGTGACGCTGCACACACCTGATTAATGCTTTTGCCCAACTCACCGAAGTGAGGTTCACGACACAATTGGGTGGCAGTGACGAACGTAGTAGACCTTAAAGGTTTCATTGTTTCTTGCATCAATGCAAAAGAACAATTCATCAGTACTACTAATAGTATTGGATCATTTTCTATTTACCTTGTCAATAAACTCTATCATGTATAATACGTCACTTGCTTTACCAGTGAGTGGTGTATTATTTGCAAATTAATATTTAGTTTATCCAATTCAGCCTGCTGGCTTAGTATTTAGACATTTATCATTCTACCAGAAAGATGGTCATTTATTTTACAAATCATATTGACATTGATTATGTTCATTTGTTACGATCCCTGAAATCAAGAATATTGTGGACTAACAGAGAGTAGCTAATGAAGCCAAAGACACAAAAAATATTTGATATAGTTTGTTATTTGACCCACTTTATCAACAAATCACTAAAAAAAATGCTAGAGTACAGCAACGAAAATTTTTTATTGCTAAATGTTGCATATTGGCCATCAGAATCTAACCGTCATCAAGATTCGATTCTTAATAAAAAAATAACCATGCTGATTAAGAAATTCCCTAATTTGAATTATGAAAAAAAATTCTGAATAGAGGGTTGTTTATATGACAAAGAGAGCAATATTATTGATCGCACTTTTATGTGGATATGCAGTGAAGGCTACTGCTTATCCAGTAATGAATGATGTTAGCAGATTAGATCCAACTGAAGTAGATAAAGTTTTCAATGTTCAAAAAGAAAAAGATATTAAAGATGCGATTAGCTATGCTAAAAAACACCATAAAACTATCTCTATTTCAGGGAAACACCATAGTCAAGGAGGACAAACCCTTTTTCAACACTCTGTACATCTGAATATGCTGAATTATAATAAAATTCTAAATCTTGATGTAAAAAACAAAACCATTTCTGTAGAGAGTGGTGCTACTTGGGCAATCATTCAACGCAAGATAAATCCTTATAACCTTGCAATAAAAGTGATGCAATCCTCGAATATCTTCACAGTGGGAGGGTCAATGAGTGTTAATGCTCACGGCAGAGATCCTAATTATGGTCCTCTTATTGAAACAGTACAATCTTTTCACTTGCTCTTACCTAGTGGTAAAGTAATCTTTGTTTCTAGAGCCAGTCATCCAGAGCTATTTAAATTAGTTATAGGTGGATATGGGTTGTTTGGCATTATTCTCGATGTTCAATTAAGTTTAACTGATAACTACTTGCTTAGATATCATGCAAAAATGTTAAATGATAAAGATTTTCTAACTTACTTTAATAAATATATAAAAAACAAAAAAGATATTGCGCTGTTCTTTGCAAGATTATCTGTCTCACCTAATAAAAACTTTCTAAAACAAATGTATATCGTAACATATAGTAATACAGGAACTTTAGCAAAAAAATCACCAGTCTTAGCAGATCCCGATAAAAAAGAAGGTCGACTCATTAAACCCTTTTTTGATCTTTCACGGCGATCAGATTTTGGCAAGAGCCTGCTGTGGAATATAGAAAAGGCATTTTATGTTCAATTGCCACATTCAAAAACGTATAGCCGAAATAATGCGATGCGTCCACCAATTAAATTTTTGACGGATTATAAAAACCCTCATTATACTGACATACTTCAAGAATATTTTATCCCGATCGAAAATTTTGCCGCCTTTACAAATGGCTTGCGACAAATTTCGAGAAAAAACCGAATTAATCTACTGAATGTAACCATTCGATATGAGCCTGCCAACGATTTAGCGTTTTTACCTTATGCTACCCGTGATAGCTTTGCTTTTGTTATCTATGTAAATATACCTCTTTCATCCAAAGGGGTGGCTGATGCTAAAAAGTGGACACGTGATTTGATCAATTTAGCTCTTAAAGAGAAGGGAACTTATTATCTGCCGTATCAACTTTGGGGTACTGACTATCAGCTTAAAAAGGCTTATCCAAATATAGAGAGTTTTTGCCAATTGAAAAGCCAATATGATCCCAGTCACCTATTGATGAATAAATTTTATTCTCTCTACTGTATGGGATCACATTAGTTGCCATCAAGAAAGCAGGGATATCGTTACTAGATCTGTCTGAAGCCAATCAACACCCAATATCGCTATTTGAAGAGCATCACATATATTTTAATATGACTTCTACTACTAACATAGACTGATATACCCGTGATAGACCGGATTATCACGGGTGAGTTGAATTCAGTGTGGGGCGGTGTGTAACTAGAATTTATGAAATTATTGCAATCTTTCTTCAATAAGCAATTGTTTTCTATGATAGATAGTTAAATAGATAACGAGCACAATAATAATAGTCAAAAATAGCAAACTGGTTGTGCCATCTCCCAAGCCAAAACCACCATACTTAACAGGTTTAGCAATTAAGTCAGCGCCTGCTGCACCAAATGGTCGTGTTAATATATAAGTGATCCAGAATAAAGCAACTTTATTACACTTGACAAGATATAAGCACAACGGAATAAGCAGCATGGCCACACCAAATATTAGCGTTGCATCAAGATAGCCAAAATGAAAGCGCTCTGCAACCAGGTCCCCAGCGGCTGTTCCTAAAGCAAAAGTGAAAAAAATAACAGTCCAATAGAAAATTTCTCGCCGCGTGGTATGAATGACATGAGGATCAAGTGTTTTCTCATTTTTATGCCAAATATAAAAAGTTAATAAGAGTAATGCAAAGAATACTAAGGAGGTGATGGTCAGTGGAATACCAGCACCATGAAGTCCATCAGAAAACATGGTGCCAAATATAGCAATCAGGACAATGACTGTCCAGTACATCCAGGGAACATAACGCTTAAACTTTATCTGCATAAAAATAGAAGCAACCAATAGTGTAAACACTGGCACAACAGATACAACACCTACTGTATTGCCAAAAAAGTCAGCACTAGCCTCACCAACGGTTGTAGAAAATATTTTAATCAACCAAAAGAAAAAGGTAATTTTTGCTACTTTATTCAATGCATTTTCTCTTTTTGAAGTAGTATTATTTTTAGCCATATATTATCTCTATTTTCATTAATTTCTGCTAGTTTATAAAAATACAAAGCATCATATTAACATTCGATCATGACAACAGAGTGGCGATAAGATTACAAATCCGTCATATTCTGCCTACTGCACTGTCAGTCGCTGATCCTGACGAAGAAATAAGAAAATAATGGTTGCTATAATCGCCATTATTGCCAAAATGGCTGTCGTTATGTGGAATGTACTTAATGAGAATGTTTGAAGAGTCAAATCTTGACTAAATAGCAGCAGCAACAACGAAGTCAAGCAGACTCCGCTGCAGTTTCCCATTTGCTGTAAGATTGATGAATAAGTGGCAGCATGACTTTTTTGATCTTCCTCAATACATGTCAACACTAATAGATTGATGGCACTGTATTCTGTTGATACAACAAAACCAAGGCAAGGAAGAATAGCAATTAAAATAATTAGGTGGTGATACTGTAATGAACCTGCCATAAGAAATAGAAAGAAACTAGTTAGCAATCCAAATATCATTAGAACTTTCTTGAATCCTAAAAATTCTAGCAACCGCGATGAATAGCGTTTTGCGAAAATCAACCCAAAACTGTAGGGCAAAATAATCATTCCTGCTTGTTGCGAGTTCTTACCCAATCCTAACTGAAGAATTAATGGGATGAGGAAAGGAATGCCTCCTAGACAAAGGCGAAACCATAAATTACCTACCACAGCCAAACGGAAGTGTTGGTGTGAAAATAAATGAATCGGAAGCATGCAGTTCTTATTTATTCTTGCATAATAAATGTAGACACCAAGAGATAGAAATGCACTGCCCAATAGGAGTATGCTCTGGTATGCATGTAGCAATCTATTTGTCCAGCTATTCATGCTAACAACCCAAAAAACCATAGTTATACCAAGTAGTAGAAAGCCTAATACATCAAACTTAAGAGACTTTGTCGGATTATCGCCAGGTAGTATTTTTTGAGCATAAACTAAAATAACTAGACCAATGGGGAGATTAATATAAAATATCCATTGCCAAGAGAGTTGATAAGAAAGTATGCCACCAATTGCCGGGCCAAGCATACTGCCCATTAACCCAATAGCAGCATAACGACTCATGACCGATATGAATGTTTGTCTGTTATGATCATAATGCTGCATGAGTAATAGACGCCCTACTGGAGAAATCCAGGCCCCTCCAACTCCTTGGATTACTCGTGAAATAATCAATGTTACTAAATGGTGCGATAGACTACAAAAGATAGAGCCTAGAGTAAAAATAGAAATAGCCGTCATAAAAATCTTCTTACTACCAAAACGCTTTGCTAAGTAACCTGCGCTGGGAATGAAAAGAGCTAGACTTAATAGATAGCTAGTAATGCTAATTTTCAATAAAATAGGCGAGACAGAGAAGTAATGAGACATTTGCGGGATAGCCGTATTAATAACAGTAGTATCTAACATTTGGATCAAAAAGCTCAGTGAAATAATATAGGATAATATGGTCTTGTCCTTTTTCTCTATTTCTCTGTTATTATTGTAGTTAATTTTACGGTTATTCCATATCACGGCTTTAACTTTCCCGATAAAGGCAAGAGATATCTTGCATGGTTAATACCTACTGCACCCAATTTTTTAATTCAACAACATGCTGAATATATGAGATTGTAGTATAAGAAAATGAAGACTGGGTGACAGAACTGTGACAAAACCGTCATTCTTCTACTGAAAGCGGTAAACTGATAGTGACTGTTGTACCATTCTGAACTTGGCTTTCTACTGTTACAATGCCATGATGAAGGTCAATAATTGATTTTACAATGGCTAATCCTAAACCTGTTCCGCCCTCTTTACGTGAGCGCGATTTGTCTACTCGATAAAACCGTTTAAAAATATGCCCCAAAGATTCTTGTGGAATGCCAATACCTTTATCTTGTATAATAACAATAATTTCATTTGCGAGTTGTTTAATCTCAATTGTAATAGATTGTTTAGGATTTGAATATTTAATGCTATTAACAAGTATGTTATTAAATGCACGCTTTAAAAGCTCTTCATCCCCTATGACCGTTGCTTCACCCTGTATCTGGAACTTAATCGCTTTCTCTTCTGCTATTAAGGTTAAGTATGCAATAAGATTGTCAAGCAACTCTCGTACATTAATAGTCGTCTGTTTTAATATATATTGAGGGTGTTTAGACTTGGCAATAAATAGCATATCATCAATAAGATGAGAGACACGGTGACACTCTTCAAGGGAGGTAATTAGCGCATGATGATATGTTTTCTTTGTTCGTTCTTTACTAAGAATAACTTCAATTTGACAGCGCATATTATTAATGGGGGTTCTCATCTCATGAGCCAGTTCAGCAGAAAACCGTTGTAGCCTAATAAAGGCATTTTCAATACGCTCGAGCATTGCATTAAGATTCTTAGCAGTTTGATGCAATTCTTTTGGCCAGGCTTTATATTGAAGGCGTTGACTTAACTGATCAACATCAAGACAACTAAGCAATTTATTGAGCTGGTTAAGTGGCTTTAGTCCTTGCCGAGTTAATAGAAATCCGATAATAAAAGAAAGTAGCACATTAATTAATATAATAAGTAGTAAAGCACGGCGATAATGGGTAATTAAATGGTAACTATCACTATAATCAAGTGCAATTTGTATAACAAGAGGAGCCATAGAGAAAGAGTGGATGGAAGAAATTAAAGCATAGTGCCGATGTTTTTGATAACTAACTGTAACAATATCAGATAGTGGCACAGATTGACTTAGCACTGGAAATTGGTTCGTAGGAATTATTGATTGCATATTCGGGGTTTCAACTAAGGTATTACCTCGTTTATCAAGAATTCTGACAAAGTAATGGTATTTACTAGTTTTTGGTTCTAATACAATTTCCTGGTAAAGATTGTTATTTCTCGCCGGTATTGAAGTAGATTGCTCTATTATGTTAATAATGGTATTTAGCTCACCTATTAAAAATTGTCGATTCTGATCATGAGCCAAACGATTCAGGCCATAATAAAGCACTGAAACAGATAATAGCGTAAGTAAGCACGCCAGCATCACATAGCTTAATGCAAGTCGTAGGAAAATGGACGGAGAGCGCAAGTGTTTTGGTGTATCAGTTTGACTCATTATTTTTATCTTCTAGCATATAACCTAATCCGCGCTTGGTATGAATCAATGGAAAAGCAAAGTGTTTATCAATCTTTTCACGTAGTCTTTTGATGGCGACATCAATAACATTAGTCTCGCTATCGAAATTGATGCCCCATACCTGATCGGCAATCATTGTTCTTGACACAATTCTTCCTCTATTTTTAGCTA
>JANQHY010000287.1 GCA_028282395.1 Gammaproteobacteria bacterium | reverse complement strand
TGTAGTCAAGGATCTGTCCTTCATTAGTGATCACCACAATACCATCATTGGTTGATTCCAGCGTTGCTCTTATTAACGACAACGTATAGTCAGATCGTCTTTCGTGATCTTCTATGGCCTCGACCAAATCACCTGCATCTTTACTTTGATTGTATTTTGCTTGCCATCCCGATGTCTCTTTCCAATGCTCAAAATGCGTAGCAACTTGCTCATACTGCTCCTTTCGAAAAGCACGCTGAATAGCTCCAATACTCGGAAGTAATCCAATAGCAAGAATTTTTTGGATAACACCTTCTACTTCCTGATAAGAGATCTGATCATCTGACATAACTATACTCCTTAGCATTCAGACTGACATGATAAGTTAGTCATCAATCGACTAAACTTTCCACTGTTGCAGAGATAATACTGCGCCAATAACTGCTATTATCCCTGGAAATTTTTTAATAGTATAGTATATATGTTGATGATTATTAAATGCGAAAATGTTCTGCTGCGACGCTACACAACTTCTGTATTTTTAATCTCAATATCTCTTACAAAAATACTTTCGACAATATCGCACATTCTTTCTCGATGCTCTGGCAAAAGCAGCCAATCATTATCTAAATCATCCGCAAGAAAGTAACGCTTCACACACTCCCCCGCTTCATATTGGCGAATAACTGGATGGAGATAGAAATCCTCCTCTACCCCAACTCCGCGTGGCATATTGAGTGGATTCATGAGTGAATCACAGACCTTATACTCCAGTGTTACCATAAATACATCGGTAATCATCTGTTGATCTATTGCATACTGCTTCGGCACATCATGCCAATAAACAATACGTTGATCAGATTTATCAATCCAGAACAGGTCACATAAAAACCCAGGTTGAAGAAATATACCGGCAGCGCGACTGATGCGCTGGATGATTTTATCCGTCAACGTGTTAGCGTCATAAGCAAATACTTCATGATCGGACCATTCCGCTGTTTCATCAAGAATCTGATCAAGCGCTTTAATATTATGTCTAAAACCGTGAATAAAGCCACTCATGGTTTTTTTACGATCACGCATCTGCATAATGGTCCCGATAAAATAGAGATCTGCAGCTGTCGTGGATTGCCACGCCGACGTCATCAGTGGCAATCGGCCACAAGGTGTTAATTCAGGACGGCAATTATCCGCAAAAATAGTATCGTCAAATTTAAAGCCTGTACACAGAATCACTTCATCACAAGGAAACGCGTAGTCACGTTTACGTGAATCAAAATAGATGGTGGCAATCAATTCATCTCCTTGACGCTCAACTCGACGCAGTTCGCCATCGAGAATATTATTCTGTGACTTTAATAAGTAGGTATCAATAAAATTATTATTTACCGCACGCAAATCACCAACATAGTGACTTGCCCACGCTAATTTTACACACTTAGCGCCACACATTTGGATTTTTTGTGTTGTCGCTACTAAATTGTCTGCTGTCTCAAACGCTGAATTGCCTTTACCAACAATTAATACTCGCTTATTTTTATAATCCTCTGGATTAATTGAGGCGGTTGCATAAGTTTTGCATAACTCCAAGCCCTCAATATCTGGCAGATTCTCTTTGAATAGCCCTGTAGCAATAAACAAACGCTGACAATGATACTGCTCCCCTCCCGCTGCTGTAAGAATAAAATGGTCACCATTTTTGCTGACATGCTGAATTTCTTGATTGAACTCAGCATTTAGCTGATAATGCTTCAGATAATCATTACAGTAATCAACAATAATATCTGCCTTGGGAAAATACTCACTGCTATAATCATTGGCATTTAATACGCTGTCATCACCCAGTAGAGAATTCCAATCAAATCTCAATTGTGCCTCGCGTTCAGTATAACCGGTATAACATTTGTTAATGCTTAACAGTTGACGATGGCAAGGAAATTTCACAAAAAAATTTCCTGCTTGATGGGACTTCTCAATAATCAGGTAATCTTGTTGCCGCTGCTGCAGAAAATATGCCATTTGCAAGCCTGCTGGGCCTGCACCAACGATAATATTATCAGTATATTGAGCCATAACTATCCTTACACTACAGCACTTTTCAATTTCATCTGTTTATCGCGAATAATCTCGCGTATAACTCCATCTTCATTCTGCTGCTCTGCCATCTGTTTTTGGGGTGGCTGAAACTTCTCTCCAGCAAATACCGCTTTAAAAAAGGCACTTAGTGAGTCAACATACTCTTTACCAGACCAATCTGCTAACAGATCTTCGAGCAGATGGAATTTATCTACCATTTCACCTGCTTTATAGTACTCTATTACTGGGTGGATAGCGGTATTCTGCTCGCCTTCATAAACATCTGATGTCCTTGCATGAACAAATGTACTCCCAGGACAGGGCTGTATACGAAACATAACAACAAAATAGCTGTCACCAAAGCGGCTACGGTTCTCCATAACATAGTCATAAGGTAAATCATGATACCACTGTATTGTCTCATCTGCGCAAACCAAAACATCGGCGAGAAAGCCTGATTGCTGCCACAGTGATGATATACGGTTAAAATAGGTAGCTAATGCCGTCGCCATCTTATCAGCAGAAGCGGGTATTTCACTAGATGGCCATGGCTGTTGCGCAAACCTCTCCTCAAGAAAATTGAACAGTGTACGAACGTTATAACGGAAACCATGCACAAATGCCGACTGCGACTTTTTATAATCGCGCATCTGCATAAGTGCGCCGGCATAGAACAGATTTGGGATATTGGTTGATTCAAATTGACTTGTCATCGCCGGCAGCTTCCCACAAGGCGTTAACTGTGGCTGACACTGTTGAGAAAAAAGGGAAGTATCGAAACGAAAGCCACTGCAACGCAATACATAGTCATACTCTAACTGCTCGATCTCCTGGCGCGCATGGAGCGGGCGAAAACGCACAACAATTTTATTACTCTGTGGATTACGCCAAATCTTGATAATCTCACCATCCATCGAGGCATTCTGTGACTTAAGGTGGTAGGTATCAAAAAAGTTATTATTCACTGCGCGAATATGGCCAACAAAGCGTGTATCCCATGCCATTTTAATTGGTGTCGGACTAATCACCTGAATCACCGCTGCATGAGAGATTAGATGATCCGCGGTCTCTAATGCTGAGTTGCCTTTACCTATAATCAATACATTTTTATTTTGGTAAGTTTTCGGGTCAAGATCCATCTCCTCATAACCAGTTGCCAACTCAATGCCTGGGATATTAGGAATATAAGGCCTCTCTACACCTGTTGCTATCACTAAACGCTGACACTGTAATGAATCCTGGCCATCTACTTTAATGGTAAAGACTTTGCTCTGTTGACACCGAGAAATTTCGCTAACATGCGCTTGGCAACGAATATTAAGAGAACTCTTCTTAGCGAAATCCTCTAAATATCTAGCAAAATCTACTGCATTAGGGAAATAGTCCTCACTATAGTAGCGCATCTGTAAAGTCTCATCTTGCGACAGCAGAGAATTCCAATCATGGCGCAAATTAAACTCACTATCATCTCTGCCTGTATAGCGCTTATTAATCGACAACAGTTTTCCATGGCGCGGATATTTTCTAAAAAAGCTCCCTGGCTTATCACTTCCCTCCAATACCAAATAATCACGCTGTTTTTGTTGAAGAAAATAGGCCAACTGAATACCTGCCGGCCCTGCACCAATGATAATTGTCTCATACTTCTCCATTATCTATTCCCTCTATTCAGCTTGTAACTCATCAACATATTTATTGTGATCCTGCTTCTCGACACGCAATAAAAGCTCATTATTAAATGCCTCCATACCATCAAATAGTTCGTTAACAATATGTTCAGCGCGACCACGAATTCTCTCAGGCAAAACCACCTCATCCATCTGATCTGCCTCGGTGCCAATCGCATGACCAATCTCACGTTCACTATGGTATTGACCAAGGTAAATCAATTTATCATGAAGATCCATCTCACGTGCCACTGCAACAGAATTATCTAGCCACGGCTTACCCATTGCCTCTAATGCTTCAATTGCTACCAACTTTATCAATGGGTCGGGATCTGAACAGTACTTAATCAGGGTATAACAGTAACGACGCGTCTCTGTTGCCTCCTTTGACCAGATGAGTTTAATCGCATCGGTAAAAGTCAGCTGACGATTATAGCCCATCACCTCCATATCATGCAGAGACCACGGCCAATGAGTACTGTCTTCCTCACCATGGGTATTAATCATCTCCTGGATTGTGTCAGACTCTGCTTGGTGCGGAAACAGCATTCGATTAATATCCGCAAAGGTCATGACAAAATAGATAGAATATGGCAAATAAGATAATCGTTTTCGTGCAGGTATTTCACGATTTTGTAGAAATTGAATAAAGTCACTACTCTCATACTGACGTGTACGTTCGGCAATCAAGCTTTTAATTTTTTTCATAAACCCTACTTTCTCCACTTTTTTATTACTTTTACTAATTTTATTTATTGAACAATAAATTTTTAGTAAACATAAGTGCTCAAAAACAGCAGATTTTGTCTACTATCTTTTATTCAAATAGTAATATGAACAGCCCCATAAAGAAGTTTGACTATTCTATTGAACACAAGATACCAGAGTGTTATGATCAACAATTACTAGGATAGTAATTGTAGGAACAATGGATATGAGAACATCATCAAAAAAGTTACTCTGTAGTATTTTAATATTATTCCCTTTCTCAGCCTATGCTGGATTTGGTAATCTTGATATCGGCGCAGGTGAAATTAATAAAGGTAGTGCTGGGGTGGGCGTCGCCATGCCGCAAGATGCGCTAGCTGCAGCCATTAATCCAGCTTCTATGTCTTTTGTTCCCTCATCACGTGCCGACATTGGTATTACCATTGTGCACCCGCCACGCGGCTATAAAGCTAGTGGTAGCAGCTACAGCCCAGTCATTCCTCCAACACCTACATTCGGCGTACCAATCTTATCTGGCGATTATGGCAGTGGTGACAATGCGATTCCTAATCCCAGCCTGGGTTATCTTCACCACATGAAAAATAGCCCTCTTACCTACTCGATAGCGATGGCAGGCGCAGGCTGGTCATCCGATTATGATG
>JANQHY010000156.1 GCA_028282395.1 Gammaproteobacteria bacterium | reverse complement strand
TTCTTTTTATCCATGGTGCTAGCCAGATGGGTGGCAAGTTGAGCAGTCTTTTGACTATATTTGCCATGGATAATGCGACAGCCGCCTAAAGCGGAATAGTGACTGTTAGCTGCTAAGGCAATCGTACCAAAAGGTACGCCCTTATCAGTCAGTGTAATGTGGCGAATTTTTTTCATATCTATTTTAATCCTTAGTCAGTTTTAGATCAACAAGAACAGGCGCAAGAACTTCTTGATTTGGATCAACCATTGCATAGGAAAGAATGAAAATTTCATCACCTATCTCACAACGACGTGCTGCAGGGCCATTAAGGGCAAAAATGCCACTATTACGTTCTCCGCTAATAACATATGTTTCCAGCCGTTCGCCATTATTGAGATTGACAATCTGTACCTTTTCATTCTCAATAATATTTGCCTGCTCCATGATAGCTTGGTCAATAGTAATACTGCCAACATAGTAGAGGTCTTTTGCAGTGACTGTGGCATAAGAGATTTTTGATTTAAGCATTGATATTAACATTTTTATTCTCCGTTAATGGAATATTATCAATAAGACGAACATCATTGATATAGGCTGCAGCAAATAGGCGGTTGTTATGCACTTCTAAATATTCGGGCTGGATACCGAGTGCTATCATGGCTTGTTTAGTTTGCTCTAGTGATGATGCGCTACATTGATGAAGTAACTGAGCAAACTTTTTTGCTAGATCAAGTTCTTTTTCTGATAAACGTTGGTTTCTTGAACTTAATGCTAGGCCAGAAGCAGAATCTCGAATAGTTGGACACATGACTACACGCGTGGGAACAAAATAGTTTTTAATCATATGATCGAGTAGTACATACTGCTGGAAATCTTTCTCACCCAAATAAAGCTGTTGTGGTTGTACTAAATTAAGTAGTTTCATCACGATAGTGAGTACGCCATTAAAGTGGTTTTTGCGATACTCTCCCTCAAGAATTTTGGCAAACTCATGATCGATAGAGAAACTAATTTTATTGCCATCTGGATACATTGCTTCTTTATCGGGAGCAAATAGGTAGTCAACGCCATAGCTATTCGCTATTTCACAATCGCTATCGAATGTAATCGGATAGTTTTGAAAATCATTTTTATTATTGAATTGAGTTGGGTTAACAAATAGCGATAAAACGGTCAGTGAGTTATCTGCCGTTGATTTATTAATGAGTGAGGCGTGTCCCTGGTGTAGGCAACCCATTGTTGGAACAAACCCAATACTCTCACTATTGGGTATGGACTCTCTTATTTCTCGCCATTCATTAAGATTTTGTATTATTTTCACAATTTCCTCTCTTCTTTTTTAATTAATAACTGTACTCTTCACTTGGGAATTTTTTGTTCACTACCTCATTGACATATTGATTAATACTATTTTTTAATAGTGATTCTCCGTCAAGATAGTGTTTAAGAAATTTTGGTTTAAATGTCCCTTGTAGTCCAAGCAGATCTTGAAAAACCAGTACTTGACCGTCTGTGCCATTTCCCGCGCCAATACCGATTGTAGGGATATTAATAGTTTGAGTAATTTCTGTTGCCAAGGGTGTGGGAATGCATTCAAGAACCGTGGCAAAACAGCCGAGAGCTTCGGCGATTTTTGCTTGTTCGATAAGTTCCTGATAACTTTCTTCGTCTTTACCTTGGACTCTAAAACCACCAAATTTGTGAATGTGTTGAGGCGTTAGGCCAATATGTGCCATGACTGGTACGCCGGCAGCAATGATTTGTTTAATCGTCTCTTCATTACCACGAATGCCTTCTAGTTTAATTGTATGAGCGCCAGCATGCATGAGGGTTTCAACGGCAATCATTGTATCACGCATTGATTTGTGGTAACTCATGAAAGGGAGGTCGCCAACAATTAATTTACTTTTAATGCCTTTAGCAACGGCACGGGTATGCGTAGCGATCATTTCTACGGTGGCATTAGTTGTATCATCATGACCATGCATAACCATTGCCGCGCTATCGCCAACAAGAATACAGTCAATGTCCGTTTGCTCAATAATTTGTGCTGAAGTGTAATCATAACAAGTAATCATGGTAATTTTTTCACCATTAATATGTTTTTTAATTAAAGAATGAATAGATATTTTTTTCATAATAAAATGACTCCTAGATAAAGTTTTTTCAATAACCAGATATAGTACGACCTAACGTTGAGAATATAATGGTGAAATTTGATTACTAGGGAATTATTATGGCGATACTTGTTAAGTACCAGCATAAAAAAAAGATGAGCACAAGTTTTTGTGCGTACATAAGCCATGATAAATGTATCAGGTATCTGTCGTTTCACGATCAAACCCTCTTTATTACGTCAGGATGAATTTAGCAGATTCTTAAGGCGAGATCAAGTATTAGCAGGATTTTTTGTAGTAATGCGCTGATAGCGGTTTCACACTTATGCTTCGACTTCTATTTCCAGCTGTTGCTCAGTTTCGGCAATAGCTTGGTGTTGCGTCCATTTTGGCGCGGGTACTTGGCAATCATTTAGTCGTGCTAGTAGCTGCTGTGGGCAGTCGTCAATAATAATCATCTCTCTATGTTCAGTGCGAATAAACCCTTCGTCTGTTGCATGGTTTAAGAATTGAATAATATAGTCATAATAGCCATTGCTATTGAGAATACCACAAGGTTTTTTATGAATGCCGAGTTGAGTCATGACGGCTACTTCAAAAAATTCGTCTAATGAGCCTAATCCACCAGGTAAGAGAACGTAAGCATCGGCAAGTGCGAAGATTGTCGATTTGCGCTCTGAAATTGAGGTAACGACTTGGCACTGGGTCAATTGCTTGTGCATGATACCGGCATCAACTAGAAATTTTGGAATAATACCGATGACTTCACGATTATTAGCAATTAAATAGTCTGCTAATAGTTTCATTAATCCTACTTCGGTACCACCATAAACCAGCCCAAGACGTGCATCAACCATTGCTTGTGCTAAATTTATAGCGCTTTCACGATAACATGGGCTGTCGCCTACACTAGCACCACAGAAAACACCTATTTTTTTTAGTGCTGGCTTCATATCGATGCCCATAATATTTACTCTTCACGTATAACGACGACTGGACCGATATTATCACCAGTATCACTGTTGTGTTGGCGATGACTGCCATCACAGTAGGGGAAGCGCTTCGATTGCCAGCAGCGACAGAAGGAGATGCGTTTACGCTCATCACCGTCGGCTAGCTGCTCTTCATGGCGGTTAGGGAGTTGTTCAGTATTAATTTTCATGCGATTTTCTCTCAATCCTACTCTAATTAGACCGGTTTTATTATGCAACAATAATATTATTGTTGCAATATCGATGCTGAGAGCATACTGAGAGCTTTCTATAGCTACTTGGCCATTCTAACATGACATTTAAGTGAGACAATGTTCAATATTTAAACGGTTGATCTTTCCATCTCTTCCCGTGATCCGCTCAAATCCTATCGTTCCGTAGTCTAAACTTCCATTGTTCTGTACCCCAAACCTCCGTCATCACGTGACTTGATCGCGGGATTCAGGCAGACGTAGTTGCACTAAAGTATGGGGTATGTTAAAACGCAATCATTATAGTGGAGTGGGTTGCTCCCACCATTTATTAGATAAAAAAATTTAAATTTACCATGCAGGATAGACGCTTAACACAGTTACCTCACCAAGACGATATGATTTTACTTAAAGATTCATTGCTCTATAAAACTAGCGATGAAGTAAACTTTCGTTATTCTGAGCGAGAAAGTTTACAGGAGCTTGGGATAACTAAATTTTCACTTGTATCAGATGAAAACCAGCTTGTGCCCATAAAGGAAAAGATTTATGACAAAGCGATTTCTATAAATGATATTCAACAATCTTATTTATTGGGTAATTGTAATGTTTTAGCACAGTTGAGAGCAATGGTAAGAAAGAACCCAAAATATATAACAGAAAATATATTTGAATTAGAGAATGATAATAACCATGTCTGTATCAGGTTATATAATAAAAAGAACCAAGCTAAGTTCTATAAAGTAAAAAAAACGATTGTTTTCACTGAGGGGTGTAAAAGTTCACCTTGGGTTAAGCTACTGGAGAAAGCTTTTGTTCAGCATTATCTATGTGAAGACAGATCATCTTTTTACTGTAAATTGTTAAATGACTATCACCATAAAAATAAGAAACTAATTGATTATGAAACAGCAACAAGAAAGCTTGAATGCTTTACCCTATTATTAGGGAGTGAAATTAAGAAAGATTTTCTATCGCATTGTTATGTTGAAGATACTGCTGAAAGCATTAATGCTTTTATTGAAAAGAGAGTTGCTGTGCGCTTGAGAAATAATAAGTTAATGATCGCTTCTTTCAAGCAAAATAGATATGGTGTGGTAAATGATCATGGCTATGAAGTTGTTAATGTTATTTATTTAAAGAATGAAGCTGAGGGCTATATACTACTGAGTAATCCCTGGGGTAATAATAATATTAATCTTATGACGGCTTTACAGCGCACGGTTACCTACTATTCTGGTTGGCGTAATAGATTTTACAATAAAATAGATATGAGTCGGTCTGCTTTACCTATAGTGGATGTTAATGGTTTTGATGACAGTATCATTGCGATCAGATTTCGTGATTTTATTGTCAATTCTGATACTCTTTCCTATGCAGATGGCACCTTAAATCAATGTAGCCAAACCACAATCGATATAACGAAGCGAATAGAGCAGCAGGGTTTTCATAAGAAGACTTTTTCAATTGGGACTATTTGTTTAATGGCTGGATTATGGGGGTTATGGGCAAAAAACAGCTTTGCGCCACCAAATACTTTAATGAGGGTAGTCGCGGATAATAAATTCTCACGGAAACTGTCATTTGCATTAGTAACTTTTGGTAGCGCTAATGTCGTTTACTCGGGCGTCAGTTATTTCTCTTCTTATCAACATAGCTCTTCACAAAATGACAATGAAAATTTAGATAATGCGCCAAAAGATCAAAATTTGTCCACATTCTCATATTAAAAAAAATATTATTACTGGCCACTAAAAGTGGTCGATTCACATAGTCTCTCTCAACTTACTATTTATTGCCTAGCGACTACCAACACCTCGACGTCCCGCGGACAAGCTGCAGGACGATGTGTTCGGGAGCAAGAAAATAAAAAAGTGTTAAATTAACTATATTATTTGACTGTTCAGCAGTATGCTTAGAGTTATGACTATGATAGAGAATCCACAAGAACCATTGCGTTTAACGGTTAGTGAGCTTAACCGGCGCGTGAAAGGGCTATTAGAGGGGAGTTTTCCACCATTATGGGTGGAAGGTGAAGTGTCCAATTTTGCTTCACCTGCTTCTGGCCATTGGTATTTTACGCTTAAAGATGAAAATTCACAGCTACGCTGTGCGATGTTCCATGGTAGCAATCAGTTAAGTCGCTTTGTGCCAGAGAGCGGTATGCAGTTATTGGCGTATGGTCAGGTTACCCTCTATAGTGGTCGTGGTGATTACCAAATGATCATTAAACACATTGAACCACTTGGGAGTGGGGCATTACAGCTAGCTTTTGAGCAGTTGAAGAAACGTTTGGCCGCAGAAGGGCTGTTTGCTGACAAACATAAACAATCATTGCCACAGTTGCCACAACGTGTTGGTATTATTACCTCTGCAACTGGCGCAGCTATTCATGATATTTTGCGTGTATTAAAACGGCGTTACCCTATATTAGAGGTGATTATCTATCCAACGCTAGTTCAGGGTGAAGGAGCGGCAGCACAGATTGTCGGTGCGATTGAAACCGCTAACAGTCGTGATGAGTGCGATCTACTCGTATTAGCACGTGGTGGCGGCTCATTGGAGGATCTATGGGCATTTAATGAGGAGAGTGTTGCCAGAGCAATTTTTGCGAGTAAATTAGCAATCGTTTCTGCAATAGGTCATGAAGTTGATTTTACTATTGCTGATTTTGTTGCGGATTATCGTGCGGCAACGCCTTCAGCTGCAGCAGAGTTGATTTCACCAGACTGCCAGGAATTAATGCAATCATTAGATTACTCTCTTGTACGACTAAAACGACAACTCGATCATCATCTTGATTACATCAGTGAACAGTTACGAGGGTTAGTTCAACGTTTTTATCAACAACACCCGGAGAAGCAGTTGCAACTACAACAGCAACAGTTACAACAGTTGCAACAGCGATTAATTTTAGCGCAACAACATCATCTGCAAAACAGTGACAATAAGTTACAAACATTAGTTCGCGCACTGAATGCAATAAGTCCGTTAGCCACATTAGCACGTGGCTATAGTATTGCAAGAAAACTTTCAACTGCAGATGAGGCTGGAGAAATTATTTATCGCGCTGATCAATTAAAACAGAGTGATGCATTGAGGTTAATATTACATCAAGGTCAGATTGATTGTCAGGTCATGAAGATTAAAAAACATTGAGGTTTTTAATAAAGTGTTAACTTATTAAACTGCTTGCATGGAGAGAAGTTTTTACCGATTTATGCACAACGCTTTTTAAATCGTTGAAAAGTTACTAATCTTTTTTATCTGTACTTTTAACTAACAGTTAGACAGCCTAAGTTATTGAAATTTTTATTCATTATAAGTATAATAGATATTGAACATTCTAACACAAAGTACCAATTATTGCGGTTCTCATTAATGATTTCAGGGTTTTTCCACAATGTTATCCACAGATTTTGTGGAATTAAAAAGAGTAAAAAAAAGACATCTGCGTCATCCTTTTTAAATAATCAATAATATTTCCAGCGATAAATAAAACGTGTGCTAAAGTAGTAGAGTCGAATGATTAATGGAATAAGGTAGGGTAGGAATGAATCATACAATATTATTGCAACGCATTGAGCGTTGTATTCCCAAGCGCGTGCCAGTTAATATTTATTTAAAAGATAAGCAGGGTGCTTATCTATGGTGTAATCCTTATGTTGCACGCACAGTAGGCATGGTATCAAATCGCGATATCATTGGTAAAACTGATAATGATTTACCTTGGCATGACCAAGCAGAGAAATTACGTCAAATTGATCGGCGTGTCATGACTTGTGGTGCTCTCGAGTACTTAGAGAGATGGCCGGCAAGCAATGATATTGGTCAGAAAACATTTCTAACGAGCAAATCGCCTTGTTATGATGAGCATGGCAATGTCTCTGGGGTAATCGGTGTCTCAGTTGATATTAGCCGTCAGAAGCGATTGAGAACGATTGCACAGAGCGCTGAGCGTGTTGGCAGCTCACTGTTCATTGGACAAGGTAATCATTGTCACTGTAACGCTGAGGCGCTATTTTACTCTGTTAAAGAGATGGTCAATCTTGCTGCAGGTTTTATGGAAATGGCAGCGTTAAATCAGCAGACAACGTTAGCAGAGCCAAAGTACTTTTCACTGCAAGCATTATTAAATATGTCTATTGCTTCGCTTGCACCAATCATGATAGGGAAAGGGATTATTTGTCATAGAGTATTAGCTGAAGGGTTGTCACCGATACTATGTGGGCAGTCACTATTTATTCATCGTGTTATAGCAAATCTGTTACAAAATAGTGTAGCAGTAGTTGAGTCTGGACAGGTAATTATTCAAGCGAGTTTGTTAAATAGAGTGGCTGATGAGCAAACGGAGACAGATATTGGACAAACAGCAATATTGTCAAAGCAGGGGCTATTAAAATTGAAAATGACGGTTATTGGCAAACAGAGGAGCCCCTCTTTTCACAGTCATGGCGTGCAAATTAATCTACGTTTGCAAATCGCTAAAAAAATTATAGAGTTAATTGGAGGAAGATTTGAATTTGAACAACTTGGTGGCCGCAGTAGAATATTTACCTGTTTGATTCCTGTGGGTTGTTAATGGAATATAAAACTGTTGTATTTTATTAGGTATTAATTGTAAGGAATTATAAAATAGTTGATTTGTTTCTATCTATTGCGGTAGTATTAGTTGTTTTTATTGCCTTTCTCACTTTGAACGGGAGAGAGTAGAGCAGAGTAGAGCAGAGTAGAGCAGAGTAGAGCAGAGTAGAGTAGAGTAGAGCAGAGTAGAGCAGAGTAGAGTAGAGGGCAAAAGGCTTCACCATTAAAGCCTTCTCCTGCAAGCAGTAATAATAAGCAAGAGAGAAAATGCAAATCCTAGTCTCTTAATGTAGAATAATGATTAGATGGAGCACAGAGGAGGTAGGATGAAGATTTTAATTGCTGGCGGTAGCGGTTTTATTGGTGGCCATTTACTGGCTACATTAAAGGAGCGCCATGATATTGTCCTGTTATCGCGCCAGCCTCATCCAGATAAAAACGTAGTAGTTATTCTTTGGCAAGACATTAATGTAGAGACGTTAACTTCATTTGATGTAGTCATTAACTTAAGTGGCGAAAATATTGCCGCCGCTAGGTGGTCAGAGAGTCGTAAAAGCGCGATTTTACAGAGCAGGGTTGAGACCACAGCACAGTTAGTGGAATTAATTCTTGCCTGCCCCGAGTCGCAACGGCCTCATCTCTATAATGCTAGTGCTATTGGTATCTATGATAGTCATGCGTCTGTTGCTTGTACAGAAGAGGATGCGCTACCACAGTCGGTAAATTTTTTATCGCATGTTGGTATCGAATGGGAGCAGGCACTGCAGCCAGCAATTAAACAGGGAGTTTCAGTGACTATATTGCGGTTTGGTGTCGTGCTTGGCCACGATGGTGGTATGATGGCAAAATTATGGCGACCATACCGTTTAGGTTTGGCCGGTAGGGTGGGAAGTGGCCAGCAGCTGCTCTCCTGGATTCATATCGATGATGTTGTGCAGATTATCGATTACCTTCTTGTTCACCCTGAAATAACGGGCGCAATTAACTTCGTCACAGAAAATGCTGTGCCACAGTGGCAATTTGCCAAAACATTGGCGGCTGCACTGCATCGTCCATGTTGGTTGCCGATGCCAGCGCGCTTGGTGAAGTGTCTTTATGGTCAAATGGGGCAAGAGTTATTGCTAGATGGGCAGCATGTCATACCAAAGCGATTGAAAGAGATGAATTATCAATTTAAATTCAATGATATTCAATCAGCTGTTAAAGCACTTGTTGAAAAGCTATAGTGTCAGTTCAACAAACAGTGGCTGCAGAGGAAAATAGAGTGCACAACGAGGTGGTTGGCCGTCCAGTGTTGCTAAGAGTGTTGCATATTGACTTAATTGTTGGCGCCATGGATGAGAAGCTAAGTTCGCTTGTTGAATAATTGTCTCTGTCGAGTGTTGGCTAATTTTATAGTCAATAATCCAACGTTGGCCCTGTTCATCAATAAAGGTACGGTCAATAATAAAGTGGTTATCATGCTGTGTAAGGGCAAATTCGGCTTCACTGTGTGAGTAGTGCTGCAGCAACCAACGGCCCTGTTTATCAGCTAATGTTTGTTTAATTGCTAGAGTGATTGTCTCTATGGCGCTTGTCAGTTGTTCAGGAAGTAGGCCAGAAGAGAGAAGAAGTGCTTGCCAGTTATCACGACAATGTTGTAGACGTTCATCAGGCCATTGGTCGATACCTTCCGTAGCAATTTGCTGCAGAATAGCATGAACGACCGTGCCAATTAATGCCTGCTGATCGCTGTGAAAGCGGATGGCCTGTGGTTGGGTAGTCGCTTCCATCTGCATTGGTGGCGGTTGTGGTAGGTCATTGAGTTGCTGGAGAGGAAGACGTTGTAGGGGTGGATGGCAGGCAATTCGTGATGACGACTCATCACTGTCTGTTGGTTGCGCTAGTGAAGCAAACTGCTCAGCAACCAGGGGCCATAGTGGGTAAAGTAGTGTGTCCGCTGTCGGCGCAGCATCAACTTTTTCAGCACAAAAGTGGGCTGTGAGGTGAAGCTGTCTCTTTGCACGGGTTGTGGCAACATATAGCAGACGCAACTGCTCATGAGCCATTTTAATTTTCTCCTGCTGATTGAGATAGTGGTAAATCGCATCATGTTGTGAAGATTGACTGGCTTTAATCGGCGCTAAAATAAGGTCACTGGTTGTTGTGAGTTGTCGAGGTTGTTCATGCCAGAGTAATAGAGCACTCTCTTGACTACGATTGCTATAACCAAGGCCAGCAACAATGACAGTATCAAACTCTAATCCTTTAGCTTTATGAATAGTAAGAATTTGTACTGGACTATCATTAGTACCAATGTTGGCATAACGTCGAGTTAATTCCTCTTCAAAGTTTGTAAATGTTTGAATGTCACCACTATGGTCAATGGTATCAAGAAAATCAAAATAGGCATCTGCTGCTAATTTTTCATTAACGCTAGCAATACACGCCTCTCCTTGTAGCGCTTGCCAGGTTTGCTCAACCCATTGCCGTAGGCTGTGTCGCCGCCTGCTAATAAGCGCTATTGCCATGACCTGGCGTAAATAGGTCAGACGTTGGCGCTCCTCTTTGTTGAGATTGGCGATGCGGTTATTATCATTAATCGTTTGCCATACCGTGGTATTTTTTATAGTTGTGCGTTGCGTCAAGGTATGTAGTGTTGCTAGTGTTAGGCCGCACCAAGGGGCACGTAGAATTGCTAGCCAGGCAATCCGATCAGCAGGGTGGAGTAGTGCACGAGTTAAGCTGACCAGGTCTTGTACTATTGGCTGTTTCGCTAGTGGGTCAATTTCAACTGCTTGATAGGGGAGTGCTGCGGCTTTGAGGGCGGCTAAAATTTTTATTAAGTGTGGACGTGATTTTACCAAAATTGCAATACTTTTTACTTCATCATTGAGTGCCTGTCGCGTTAATTCAACTACTTTTTTCGCCTCTTGCTGCTCATCAGCTAGCGCATGAAATTCTACTTTGCCTTTTTTAGCAGCACCACTGCAGGCAGTTGCACAAGTGTAAGTAACAGCGCCGTTAGCAATATTATCTTCATTAGGAAAAATCTTTTGAAAGGTTTGATTGGTCCAGTCAACAATTTCTGCGACTGAACGGAAATTTCTTGTTAGTGTTAAACTCTGTAACGAAATTTGACCAATACCTTGATGCTGGGCGCGCAGAAATAGTCCGACCTCTGCCTGCCGGAAACGATAGATCGATTGCATCGGATCACCAACAACAAACAGTGTGCGGTCATCATCCGCTTGCCAGCCAGCAGTTAATTTCTCCAGTAGGCGAAACTGGGCGATCGAGGTGTCCTGGAATTCATCGACAAGCAGATGACGAATATGATAATCGAGTGTCAAGGCTAAATCTGTTGGTGTCTCCTCTTCACCGAGCGCAACCAGTGCTGCTTGAGCAATTTCAATAAAATCGACTTGACCGTGTTGTTGAAATACTAAACGTAGCTCGGCAACAAGATGAGGAAGCAGTTCTAGTAAGGCGTCAACAATTTTCCAGGCGTGGTCAGGGTAATTTAGCGGTGGCGTAAGCTGAAATTGCGATAGATTAGCAATAATATGAGGATACTGCTGCAACGTTTCAATAAACGTTTTCATCTGCGTTTTCATCAATTTATTATGCGCTTTATCACTAGCATGCTCTTTCTCACTAGCACTAGGGAAGCCACAATTTTTATCAAAGCGTTGGCGTAGTTGTCCCTGACTGGTCAAAAGTAGTTGACAGATGCCGAGCCAAAACTGGCGCTTCTCTTCTAGAGTGGCGTATGCGTCTGGCACATGTTGGCACTGAGTAATCACAGAGCTTTTTTCTGCACGAATAAGATGGTTGGCAGCAAAGGCTGACAGTTCAACCAAGTTGGCGAATAGTTCAGGAGGAAATTGCTGGCTCAGCAGCTGAATCTGCTCATCGCTAATTGCCTGTAGTCCTGACTCCATCGTTGCACGCAACTCCATATCATTTCTGGCGCCGATGATATGCGGTAGCCATTGATCACGACACTGCAGCATTTTGATAAACAGTTTCTCCACCTGTAGCAGATCGTTATCAAGATGTTGTAACAGGGTAATCAACTCTATCGGGCATTGAGGTTGCTCTAGTCGCTGAAGAAGCTGAGCAATCGCTTGTTGATAGAGTGTTTCCGGATTCTCCAATGGTACTACACGGGCACCAAAATGCGATAGGGTGGGCATCTGCTTGACTAGCTGGGCGCAGAAACTATCTATGGTTTGAATGCGTAGACGGTTGGGATTGTCGAGGAGTTGCCAATCAAGTTGTTGGTTGCGCTGCAATGCAGCTCGTGCTAGTTGCCATGTATGGCGTTCATGGGCTGCCTGAGGTATTTCATCGTTTTGTGCTTTACATAGGGCAGCAATAATGCGTCGACGCATCTCATTCGCTGCTTTACGGGTAAAAGTAATGGCAATAATCTCCTCTGGTCCTTTTTGTGCGTGAGCTAATAGAACCAGGTAGCGCTGCGTTAGCAGCTCTGTTTTGCCGGAGCCGGCCGGCGCTTGTACAATAAATGAGCGATCTGCACTTAAGGCTATAAGTCGCTGTTGCTGGTCATCACTTTGCATCGTTTACCCATTGATTGTCTTGCTGATTGACCATCATACGCTGACCTGTCTCAGAATGGAAATCCGTTGCCGAAATGCTATCAGCTATTGAATCTATCGTGATAAATATTTTAATAACATATACTTGACGATTGTAAGTTATTAACTTATAATTGTCATATGTATATAGAACGTGACTTGACAGCTCGGCTTATTAATAACCGCACCACGGTACAGTTATTAATTGGGCCAAGACAATGCGGTAAAAGTACGCTTTTATCACACCTAGCTAGTGACGCTTTTAGAGAAGTGACATTTGATGATCTGCAATTAAGGACTCTTGCTAATCGTGATCCAGCACTGTTCTTGCAGCAGTTTAAACCACCTATACTATTTGATGAAGTGCAGTATGTACCTAATCTTTTCCCAGAGATTAAGCGCCATATTGACCAACTTAAGAAGCAGCGACTGAAAGATCAGCAACCGTTATCAATTTTGTTTAGAATGACTGGCTCTAATCAATTATTATTGGATAAGAATATTAAAGAGAGTCTGGTTGGTCGTGCAAGTTACTTTTATTTGAATACATTAACGGTTCACGAAATTAAAAGCGCTGCAGAGCAGATTAATGTGACTGATATTCTTTTTAAAGGAGGCTGGCCTGAACTTTATATTGATAACGCTTTATCACCTATCCAGTATTTAAACGATTATATACGTGCTTATATTGAAAAAGATATTGTTTTAAGCGCAGGTGTGCATAAACAGGAAGAGTTTAATATGCTTCTTGGGCTACTAGCAGCAAGAACGGGTATGTTATTGGATTATGCTAATATTGCTCGAGATAGCGGTGTGCGTGCTGTGACAGTTAAAGAGTGGATAGGTATTTTACAACGTACGGCACTATTATATTGTCTTAAACCCTATTCAAATAATTTAAATAAACGCCTAACAAAAACAGCTAAGCTCTACTTTTTGGATACAGGGCTTGCTGTACGGTTACAAGGCTGGCAGGACCAAGCTCCGTGTATTACTAGTCCTCAGGCAGGAGCATTATTTGAGACGCTGGTATTTAGCGAAATTTTTAAATTTATGCAAAATTATGGTAAGGATTGGCAGCTCTATTTATGGCGAACTAAAGAGGGTGAAGAGGTTGACTTCATTATTGTTACTCAATCAGGCGAGGTTATTGCTTTAGATGCCAAAATGAGTATGCATGCGGTTCAACCGTTAAAACTTCCTCCGAGTTTCAAGAAAACCTTTCCTCAAGTCAAACAAATTATTTTGGTAACGTTTGCCGGACATAGTATGCCCTTATCAAAAGAGTGTTCGGTTGTACCGATTGCTGAGCTGCACGATTTTCTGCTTGCTATTTAGCAATTTTAGTGCGGGCCAGGAGTCCATAATAAAACAGTAGCGCAACAACACTAATGACTGTGTATGTTATGGCAAATGGTGATAGTGAGTGTGTTCTTAAGGTTGTGCCTAAAACAGAGTAACCTGCATACATGAGCCAGCCAATGCTGAATAGGCAGGCATTTGCTGAAGCAGCTAAATGTGGGAAAATGGCCAAATTCTCGCTGACGTATATGGTAAACATAAAACCATTGAGCATGATAGTAATGAATGTGAATAGCGCTAAAGTAAAAATATTGGCAAATCCTATGTTAAATAACAGTAGCATCAGGGCAACATTAACGAGAGTAAGCCATAAACCAACTTGTGTTTTGACGATTACAGAGTAATGAAAGAGTATTCTGTTAAGTATATTGCCTATAAACCAGGCAAAACCCATTAATAGGGCAAAATGGCCGTAAGTAATGGCGCTACGTTTGAGTGTGACCTGCACCAGAAATGGCCCGGTTACATTAAACAACGAAATGTAACCAAAACAGGTGCCGACAAATAGTGTGCCAAGGAGGAAATAGCGGTGACTGAGTATCTTGTGATAATTCTTCCATAGAAGGGATATTGAGAAAGGGTGTGGATTGATGATGGTTTCTCGATATAAAAATAGTAATACTAAGAACAGTAGCAGCGCAAAAATAACAATGAAGAGAAAGTTTGATTGCCAGCCAAAGTAGTGTTGCAGATAACCACCAATAAATGGTGCGACAATAGGACCAACAGCATAACTAATTGTAAGGTAATTAAACTGCTTTTTTAATTCATCTTTTTTGAAGATATCACTAATGATCGCGCGTGCCGGCACCATCATAAAGCCAGCTCCTAGCCCTTGTATAAAACGCAAGCATATTGTCAAGTAGATCGAGGGGGAGAATATTATTGCCAGCGCACTAATAAGTTGGATACAAACGGCAATCAACAGTAGTTTTTTACGTCCATAGGCATCTGATATCGGTCCTGAAATAAACTGACCAATAGCAACGGCGACAACGTAAAAAGTCACGGTTAATTGCACTAGCTCTTTAGCAACATGAAAATGGGCGCTCATTGCGGGCAACGAAGGTAAATAGACATCGGTACCCATGCCGCCTAGAGGAATAATAGTATTGACTAAAAGGGAGAAGTAGCGCTTTTGTCTGGCCGTTATGTTCGTGGCTGAGGTCATCTTCCTTTTCCAATCTGTTAATGATTAGATTACTATTCTCTTCCATATCTCCTGTTATTACAACCATTGATGAATACTTCTTTTTCTCTTTTCACCTCTCGTACTATATCTATGCTCGCCATGACAAGGGTGTATGTTGTTATTTCTCCAGTATATTAGTCTGTGCATTTTTTGAATTCTTCAACAACACCCAGGAAAGGAGAGGGGAAGGGCAATAAACTCTCAGCCAAGGAATTTAAAATCAAATTTTTCATATATATATGAGAATAATTGACTGTAATTGTTCACTTTTCAAGCAGCTCTTTATATTAGGTGGTTGGACAAGCCTAATGAAATTGATTAGTATAGCCGGCTCAGGTATGTACGTAATTTGAGTAACTATGACAGAGCAGCAATCACAGGCGCGGTTATCACTATTAGCAATTTTTATGTTTCTATTAGCGGCAATTTTCTATTTTTATGAATTTCTGCTGCAGGTATCTCCTTCGATTATGAGCCATAGTTTGATGCGTGATCTGCATATTAACGCTACTTCACTTGGATTACTCTCTGGCGTTTATTTTATCTCTTATACTGCCATGCAGCTTCCCGTTGGATTACTCTATGATCGTTTTGGGCCACGCCGTGTTTTAACAATTGCAACACTTTTCTGCGCCTTAGGTGCAGTGCTATTTGCAGTAGCGCCGAATGGTTATGTGGCAGCCTTGGCACGCTTTGTTATGGGCATTGGTTCGGCCTGCTCATTTGTTGGTATGCTATATGTCAGTTTCCGTTGGTTACCTATCCGCTATTTTCCACTTTTCGTTGGTTTGGGGCAAACGCTTGGCTCAATTGGTGCATTGAGTGGTCAGACGATGTTGGCAGCACTGGTGAATCAATTTGGTTGGCGCTACACTATTTTAGCTTTTGCACTAGCAGGATTGGTTTTAAGTGCATTGATTGGACTTTTTTTACGTAACCATCCCGCAACTGCGCAGAAAAGCTTTACTAAAGAGCGCGCACCAAGTATCGCGCAAACGTTCAAGCAGATTTTTCGTTCCATGCAGACCTGGGTAATCGCGCTTTATGCGCTCTGTGTTTGGACACCAGTTGCTATTTTTGCTTCATTATGGGGCGTACCATTTTTAATGACGCGTTATGATATTAGCAATGTTGCTGCAGGTAAAATTTCAGCAATGGTTTGGGTTGGAACAGCGGTTGGTAGTCCACTCGGTAGCTGGATATCCGTCTGTATTGGCCGGCGCTGTCCACCACTTATTGGTGCGGCGGCAGTTGGGTTACTCTGTTCAGGGGCAGTACTCTATTTTAATAATCTCTCTATGCAAGTAGTCGCAGTCCTACTATTTTTTATGGGTTATGCAGCGGGTGGTCAGTCACTCTCATTTGGTGTCGTGCAGGATAATAACTATTCCTCTGTCTGTGGTACAGCAATAGGGTTTAATAATATGGCGGTTGTGATTGGCGGCGCGTTCTTTCAACCGATTATTGGTGGTCTGCTTGATCTACAGTGGCAAGGCACAACACTAAATGGTGTACGCACCTACTCAGTCAGTGCTTATCATACAGCCTTAATCATTCTGCCATTGTGCTTTTTAGTCGCATTAATTGCCGCTCTGTTTTTTATTAAAGAGACCTATTGTCGAAAAATTATTAAGGAGTCAGCACGTGACCGATCATCGATGGCAAACCATCTTAGCCAACACTGATTTGGCAACACAATCAGAACACTATTTTATTGCACCACTCACTGAACAGGGAGCGATTGAACTCACTGGCCCCGATGCGGCAACCTATCTTCAAGGACAGATCAGTTGCGATGTTAATCAAGTGGCAGAAAAAGCACAATTAGGTTGCTGTTGCAATATAAAAGGGCGAGTGCAGACTATTTTTCATCTGTTCACACTGCCTGCTGAGTCGCAGCAACCACCTGCTTACTACTTATCATTACCATTAGTCATGGTTGAAAAAACCTTAGCACGTCTGAAACAGTACGCTATGTTTTCCAAAGTGACCATTGCCGCCAGTGACCAAATTATCGGTATAGGCTGCTATTCACCACAACGTTCATTGCAATTGCCAACAGATCATGCTGCGATCGTTGAATTGGTGCCAGACTATTATGAAATTTATGCGCCACAGAGTGAGATTGCAATGATTTGGCAGCAATTGGCTCAGCATTATACTGCTGTAACGAATGAATTTTGGCATCAACAGCGTATGAATATGGGTTTGGCAACGATTTACCCCGATAGTTATGAGCAATTTCTACCTCATGATCTTAATCTCCACTGCATTGATGGGTTAAATTTTAATAAAGGCTGTTATACCGGACAGGAAATTATTTCGCGTATGCACTATCGAGCAAAATTAAAAAACCACATGCATTTGATTAAACTTTCTGAAGCGGCTAGTGTAGCACCGGTAACTGCGGTGCTTAATGATGCTGGAAAACCCGTTGGGCAGGTTGTTGACAGTTGCCATGATTATTTATTGGCAATAGTGAATGATAATTATTTACAACAGCCACTTAAAATTGCCGGTCATGAAGCGTTAGCATTAACATTGACTGAATTGCCTTACGAGCTTGCTTAAGAGTAGTCGAAAAGAGCCTTAGTCAGTATTCAGTAGTTGTGTGACGAGACGCTGTTCTAAACTATTTGCATAATAGTGTAAGCGCAATTGATCAATTTCGTCGACGGTTAAATCACCACTCTGTTGTAACTGTTGGCGTTTGCGCGTTGTGACATCATACAGGCTGATTGCGGCTGAAACAGAGAGATTAAGGCTTTCACTCATACCAAACATAGGAATATGGTAGATCAGATCACATGCTTGTCGAGCTTGTTGTGATAGACCGCGATTCTCATTGCCAAAGAGGAGGCAGAGTGGTTGCTCAATAGTTAGTTGAGAGAGTGATTGCTCACCATCCATTGCGGCACCCGCAAGCACAATATTCGGTTGTCTGCTTCTTAATTGCTCGAGAAACTGTTCAAATGAGTTATGGTGATGAGTATGTATCCAATGAAATGCGCCTTGAGTGGTTCGTTTTGCATGCAGTGCGCGTCCTTCTGCTTCAATAACATGGGCATTCATGACACCTAAAGCTTCACAACTCCTTACCACGGCCGCAGCATTATGGGGGTCAGAGGGCGACTCCACAGCAAGGTGAATACTATTCAGTCGCTTTGGCAGCAGTGTTTCAATTTTCTCTTTACGCGCAGCAGTAAGATAGGGCGACAGTTTTTCGCTGAGCGTTTTATAGCCAACTTTTTTGCCAAGTGATAGTAATGTGTTGTTCATGGTGATGTTATGTTTGTTGCCCGTTAGCAAGCGACTATACTGAGTACGATAGGTAGTGTCAATATGCTACCTAGTAGAGAGGGCAAGCCGCATTGCACTGAGAGAGCAGAGGCGAGCACTTTTTAACTACTTCCAATACAGAATCCGTGCCAATCAGTACATTTTCTTTTCAGAAGCTGGTAAAATAGTGCCAACTTGGCTTTTTTTAGATGATTTCACCTAACATAAGGTGGCAGTTAATTGATAGGTAATGGACTATGGCAAAGAACAGGCGATACAGACCGTTTTTGATCATTGTAGCAATCGTAGTTTTGGCTATCATTATTTACTATAGTTCAGGCTACTTCATGATTTATAATAATGATGCCTACGTTGATGCCGATTTAATTCGAGTATCAACCACCGTGTCTGGATCGGTTGCTAAAGTAGGTGTTAAGGATAATCAGCTAGTGGAGAAGGGCACACTGCTATTACAACTATCACAGCGACCGTTTGCCATTAATACCGATTTGGCGCAAAGTAATTTAAACGAAACAGTAGCGCAAAAAGGGTTATTGGCAGAGCAACTTCAAGAGGCGAAGGACAATATTAAATTAAAAAAAGCGCAGTTAAATTTAGCACAACGTGAGTGGCAGCGCTTTAGACAGCTTGGAGAGATGAAAGTTGCTTCACAGGAGACTTTTGATGAGAAGCTTGAACAGTATCAGGCTGCTCAAGATGCATTAATGAAAGCACAAGCGAGTGATCAACTGATTAAAAAGGAGTACGCTGTTACCCAGGCTAAGATTGATCAAGCGAAAAATACTTTGGCACTGCGCGCCTATGAGCAGTCACAAAGTACCGTTTATGCCCCAACAGAAGGAATTGTAAATCACTTACGCATCTATCCAGGTGATACGGTAAGTACCGGTGATGTATTATTTGGTTTTATTGATAACAGCAGTTGGCGCGTGATTGCCAATATTAAAGAGAGTAACTTGGTCGGAATTCATCCAGGCAAGAGGGTCTGGGTCTACTTATCGAGCCGCCCCTGGCATTTTTATCGAGGTAGAGTTGAGAGTATTGCACATGGCGTAGCGCGCCAGGAGAGTGCCCCTAACGCAGCTTTACCTTACGTTAATCCAGTAACCAACTGGATTCGCTATGAGTATCGTATTCCTATCCGTATTCGCTTGATTGACTTCCCGTCTAATATTCGTCTGCATATGGGGACGAATGCCAGAGTATTGATTTTCCTATGATCGCTCAGTACTGTACGGAGTTCTTTAGCGAAGTTAAGCAAAGTATTGCTATGTTTCGTTGGAATACGCCTCAAACAGTTAATGCTGTACGTACAGCATTGGCAATTATTTTTGCAATCATTCTGGCATTGTGGTTACAAGCCGATCAACCTTTTTGGTCGGCTATTTCTGCCATGATTGTGATGCAACCTTTTGTTGGAAATACAGTTGATAAATCGTTGCATCGTTTTGTTGGAACAACTATCGGTGCACTATTGGGATTATTGCTGGCCAGTCTATTTATACAGCAGCACTTCATCATGTACCTGATGGTTTTTCTTTTGGCGTTTGTTGGTATTTATATGGGGAGTATTGATCTAAAGCATAAATATTCCTGGTTGTTGGGTTATGGCACCGCTCTGATTATCCTATTTCAAGGTATGGCCAACCCCAATCCAGATAATTTTATTCATATAGCATTTTTTCGTACCTTTGAGGTGTCGATTGGTATTTTTGTTGGGCTTGTCGTTAGTTATACGATTTTACCACAACGTGCAATGAGTCTGTTAAAAGATGATATTATTGAATTAACTCAATCAGTCGATCAGCTCTTCCAGCACTTCTGTCAATATATTCAAGGTGTCGATACGCAGCAGGGCAAGCAGGCATTTATCAAAGGTATTGGGCCATTTAGGCAAGAGCTACAACGATTGCAAATGTTATTACAAGTGAGTGAGTATGAGCACTTTCGCGATCAAGGCGAGCAGTTGATCTCTTATGAGCAATGGCTGACACTACTCAATCACATCTCTACTATGATGTTAGCCTGGTATCGTCATCATGGTTCAGAGACGGCGACCAATAACTATCTAGCCGAGCTTGGTGAAATATGGCCAATGTGTCTTCAACAAGCAGAACGTTGTCTCCATAGCCTACAAGAGAGTTTGGCTCAATCAGAAGATTTCTCACGAGTGCAACATGAAATTGACCAGTTTGATCAATTGTGGCATAAGTTAGAGTCCAGAATGGTCCAAATTTGTCAAGACAGCAGTTACTCGCTACGTAAAGTTGAGAGGATTGAGCAGACTTTCCAGCAGTTAGTGGGTATTAAAGTGACGATATTTGAAATTTCTGCTTTTATTCATCCCGATAAAAATTTGTTGCCTGCTAATAAGTGTCAACGCAAAATTAGTTGGTTACAGCGTATTCTCTATTACGATTGGTATTATGTGAAACATGCATCTTTAGGGGCTTGTGCTATATTATTCACACCACTTATCTGGTTATTTTTTAATTTTCCAGGCTTTTCTCAGATTGCAATCTCAATTATAGCAATCATCGGTATGGATATCGAAGGTACTCGAAATAAAGGTATATTACGTATGGTTGGCTGTTTTATTGGTCTTATTATAACAGTGCTATTATTAGGCTTAAACATTCAAAATGTATTGATGTTATTGTTAGTCATTTTCTCGGTAAGTAGCCTATTTCTCTATTTCTACTTTGCCAACAGCTCAATCGGTTATTTTGGCTTGCAAAGTACCATTGTTTTTTCTATCGGAATTATTCCACAGTTATTGCCTACAACTTCTATTGCACCAGCAGTAGAACGCATGGTAGCGATTACACTCGGGATAAGCAGCATCATTCTATTTCAACATATTTTATGGCGCTTTACTGCTGAAACACGTGCCAGCCATCATCTAAAACAGTTTAAACGTGCGCTATACCCATTGATTGATGCAATAGAACGTTATTTTTTAACCGGTGACAATGTCACTATGATCGATACTCAGTGCTACTTTAAAATACGTTCCATATTAAAAATACTGCAAAGCATTGATTCCCCGCTATTTGAACCGATACGTGACTTTTCACATAGTCTGTACTTTCTATTTATGCTAACCCGACATTCGACACAGCAGCAAGCATTAATGAACATGTGCCCAGAGGTGTTGATACTGTTCACAAAGTTGGCAGATATTGTTTCTCAGCCATATCCTCATGAAGAGGTGATTTATCAAGCATTATTTGATTTCCATCAAGTCAACCAGCAGCGGTTAAAATGTTCACAGCGATTTTGGCAGTATGGCATGTTATCAATAAAGGATGTTAATCTGAGATTTGAAATTTGTGCCATACTTAGCATGTTGCGTCAGGTTAGTTATGCTGAATATCGCTTAATGCAGCAGATAAAGGCCTTACCGTATTTATTTACATAATGTTGTGCGGAGTGAGTGCATGGCGATTAGTATTTATCGAAAATGTTTATCTTACGGTAGTTTTTCATGCAACTGAACTATTAGTTTAGAAAGTTTTTTAGACTAGCAGTTTGTAAGGCTTAATTTATAGATAGTTCTTCTTTGTGTTGTTGAGAGTCATCATGTCTATTTGGTTGTTGAGAGTCATCATGTCTATTTGTATTTGATTGAGACTTATTAGAGAACTTAAGAGATAAAGGGATTTTTTCTGATCGTGATGATATATTATCATCGCTATTAAGTTTTTTCGCTTCACTTCCAGTGATGGGATTAGATAGGGCGCCTTGTATGTGTGTCGATGAGTTTTCACTTTCCAAGCCATATTTATCATCGTCAAATTCACTATGCATTGCTATATTATTATCAATCCAATACGACTCTTTATTGCGATTAGGTTTTCGCTTCTCGAAAATGTTTCTCTGTTCGAAATACTGCTGCACAGCAAAGATGTCGTCATCTTCTACGCTTTGACTCTCTTCCTGCTTATAGGTATTGACATTGACATTCTTATAGTTATTGGGTTCATTGCTGCTATCTGTATGAGTAGTAGAGAAGTAATCAATAGCGTCATCAATCAAGGAGCAGACTCCTTTTACTATATTAGCGCAAAAAGAGATGATAGTTATGCCAATCTCAAAAGACAGAAATCCGGCAATTATTTGGGAAGTAATCGCCGTTGAAGTGAATAAGCTAGCTAGGAAGTGATAGCCAGCCAAAAGCACTAGAGGCCAGCCTCCACTTGCTATGCTAAATCCAATAATAGCTGCTGCAGCAACAATTGCAATAATAACGAGGAATGTAAGTAATGGAGAGACTGTCCAAGTATCATTATAAGAAAGTTCTTTTTTATTTCTGAGGTAAAATATTGGATATGATATTGGAAAAAAAACTATATTCCATATTAATAGCGGGATAGTTCGAGTAAAGATGGAGGCGAAGTAATATCCATAACGCTTAAACCTATTTTTCATTTCTACCGATCTTCTCTCTTCACCACTAAATTGACCTTCAATTGCTTTTTGAATATCCCGGTATTTATTTTTTTTCGTATAGGTCCAGAATATTTCTACAAAAGGTGTGTACCAATTTACTGTGCTGTTTTGGCGGGTACTATCGATTGTGAAAGGGAATAACATCTTATATTTTGTTATTCGCGCAATAGCGTGACGAGAATTTAGTATACTTCTAGCTGAATTAGGTTGGTGCAGGTCAACACCCGCTGTTTTTTTAAGTCCAAGATGGTAAGCAACTTGTTTTTTAACATTTTTTTCAGCTTTAATCCTTTCGTTAGGAGCTCTACCCTTAAGAGCATTTACTTGAGATGGGTCTTTTATTTTCATTTTCCCGGAAAACTTTACTTTCTCGGTGTTACCAACATCCAAGTAAAAGCTAAATTGACCTGATAACATATCAATGAGTAGTTCATTATCTTGTGGTTCTCTTCCGCCGTCACTGTCATAATAGGGATCATCAGGGTCCTCGGAGTCATATAGGCGCACTGAGAAATTACGCAGTCTATCTCTAAAATATCTTTGGTGATGTGAGGAAAGGATATTTATTGATATCATGATTTTTGCCTACTATAGAGAGTTGAGTGTCGTTACAACTAACAATAATCTTCCGGCTGACTTGTTTTCCGAAATTAAGCGAGTGCGCGATTATTTATTAACACTATAATATATATTATATCATAAAAAAGCGTTTTTAGGGCAGGATAACAGGGAAATTCCTCATTTTTTAGGTTTTTAATGTATTGAAATATATATATTTTTTTAAGTTATTGAGTTTTCAAGCGCTCCGCTATGAGGATTTGCTGAAATGGATGAAAATTACTCCGCGCAAAGCTGTTCTACTAGCCAGCCAATAGTCTAGGAAGAGTTATCCAGATATTTTAACACTCTTTCTTACACAGTATAATTGCATATACTAATCATATTGTTATTGCCAGGCGCTTACGGCAACTTGACTATTGAACGTAACAGCGCGATAGTGATGGCTGAGCTAACAGGTATAAGTGAAGAAAAATAATGAGTGACAGTTTAATAACCATTACTGAATTGGCCCAGGCCCACTTCAGGGAGCTTTTATCAAAACAGCGTGATAAAGAGATGCAGTTACGGATTGAAGTGCTTGAAGCCAATAGTCCTCAGCCGGAATGTGGTATTCGTTTTTTTAAGCCGGATCTCTCTGCTGCAGATGATTTGGTAATTGGCTTTGATGGTTTTATGCTATATGTTGAGGCGAAAAGCTTACCTTATCTAGAGGGAACTTTTATTGACTTTGTCAAAGATGGCTTAAATGGTGAATTGTATATTGAAACACCTAACCTTAAACCGCATAACCTACTCGATCCAGAGTGGCCAATTGCTACTCAGGTACAGTTTTTATTGGATACTGAGGTCAATCCGCAGTTAGCAATGCATGGTGGCGCGGTAGCATTGGTTGAGGTTACTGCAGACAACGTGGTAATCCTGCAGTTTTCTGGTGGTTGTCAAGGTTGTAGTATGGCCAGTATGACATTGAAAGAGGGTGTGGAGAAACAGTTGCGCGAACGTATTCCACAGATTACCGCGGTGAAAGATATTACAGATCATGAGGGGGGAACGAATCCCTATTTTTAATATGAAAAAACATTGGATTAACAAGAGCGTAGTTATTTTAACTTTATTAGGAGGTTTTATGTCAGGTTATGCAAATGCGCAAAGCAAGTCGGCGCCACTGCTAGTTGGAACAACTGGCGATTATCCACCGTTAACAATCTATCATCATGACAGTCAGAAGTTTACAGGCAGTGAAATTCACCTTATCGAAGCCTTTGCCAAAGATAACCATAGAAAGGTCGAATTTGTCCATACTACCTGGTCAACGCTTTCAACTGATCTTGCCCAGGGTAAATTCCAGGTTGCAGTGGGTGGTATCTCCAATACGCCTGATCGGGCCCGACAATTTCTTTTATCTGAACCGTTATCTCACTTTGGTAAAGTTGCACTTGTTCGTTGTGGCGATCAGCAGAAATATGACACACTGCAGAAAATTGACCGCTATCCCACAAGAGTTGTTGAGAATCGTGGTGGTACTAATGAGCAGTTTGCTCTTGATCATATTCGTCATACGACATTAATTATTGTGCCTGAAGCGCATATGGTATTTGATTATTTAAATAATGGTTGGGCCGATGTCATGTTTACCGACTCAACCGAGGCAGTTTATCGTCAACAACTCCCTAATAGTCAGTTGTGTGCAGTGAATCCAGATCACCCTTATACTGACAATGTTAAAGTTTTTCTGTTCCGTAAAGATGAAAAGAAATTACAGCAGCAATTTAATAGCTGGTTAGCAACACACCGTTCGCTACTCAACAGTTAAACTCTTTGTCAAGGGTTGATACTGTTTGTTCGTGGGCGAGTAGTTAGAGATTTCTCCATTTTTAATGTCAAAAAACCATAAGTGGATAGAGAGTTTGTTTTGTTCTACACGCTGTTTGATCCAGGGGAATGTCAAGCAGTTTTGCTGGGAGTTTAGAAGAGCCTGTTTGCCAAGGCTATCAGCATCTTTGAAATTGCTCGGATCAATATTTTTGACGGAAGAAGTCCAGTGACTAATAAAGTCATCTTGCTTAAGCTCAGTACTATTAAAAAGTGCTTGCATGCCACCACATTGGCTGTGGCCGAAAATAATAAGGTGTTTGACATTCAAATAACAGATGCCAAATTCGAGTGCTGCGCTGGTGCCATGGTGTTTGTCATCTACCTCATAAGGTGGAACAATATTGGCGACATTACGGACGATAAATAGATCGCCAGGTTCACATTGTAAAACAAGGGCTGGGTCAACACGTGAGTCGCAGCAAGCAATAACCATAATTTCAGGTTTCTGGCCATGAGTAGCCAGATTTTCCATGATTGAATTGTCGCCTAGTGCGTATTTCTCTCTGAAAGTGTGGTAGCCTTGAATAATTTTTTCGATTGATTTTTCCATTTTTTATACCCAGTTTATTGGGTTAACCCTATTAATTTAACAATGGCGCTAGTATACGAATTTTGCTAAAGCCTTGCAAACAAACATAAACAAAAAAATACATATTGCATTCCGCCGTCTGGCAATATTCACTCTCATCGTCCCACGGCTTGTCCACAGGTGACGGTGTTGATGCCGGTAACAGTAAATCAAAGAATTACTCCGCCGCCGAGGCAAAGATCACCCTGATAGAAGACGATCGACTGGCCAGGCGTGATGGCGCGTTGGGCCTGTTCAAATATCACTTTGACTTTGCCATCTGTTATGCTCTCTATACGGCAGGGTTGATCTTGTTGGCGATAGCGAATTTTGGCACTGCATGTTAGTGGGGTAGTTGGTGCTGCACCACTAATCCAGTTTAGCTGATCGGCGCAGAGCTCACGTTTAAGTAGCAGAGGATGATTGTTATCTTGAACAACCACCAATACATTACGTTGACAATCTTTCTTCGCAACATACCAGGGGCGCTCCTGATGCTCTTTTCTACCACCAATGCCAAGTCCTTGCCGTTGACCAATGGTATAAAATGCCAGACCGTGGTGTTGGCCAATCACATCACCGTCAGCTGTTACAATATCTCCTGGTTGTTGGGCTGGCAGGTGCTGCTTAAGAAACTCACTAAATTTACGTTCACCAATAAAGCATATGCCCGTACTATCTTTTTTATCATGATTGCGCAGTTGATGCTGTGCTGCAATCGCTCTGACTTCAGGTTTGGTTAATTGTGCCAATGGGAATAGAGCCTGACGCAGCTGATGTTGTTGGAGTGCATAGAGAAAATAGCTTTGATCTTTATTGCTATCCTTTGCTTTACGCAACTCAACTTGTTCACCCTGATACGTAGTGTGGACGTAATGGCCGGTGGCAATTGCCGTAGCACCAAGATGGTCACGTGCATAGGTAAGTAATGCATCAAATTTAATTTCACGATTGCAGAGAATATCGGGGTTAGGGGTACGGCCACGGCGATGCTCATCAAGGAAATGCTCAAAGACACGGTCCCAATACTCTGTGGCAAAATTGGCGCTATGGAGGCGGATACCTAGTTTGCCACAGACCACTTCCGCATCAATGAAATCCTCTTCTGCATTGCAGCCACGCTGTTGTGGGTCATCTTCTTGCCAATTTTTCATGAATAGGCCTTCAATGGCATAACCCTGTTGCTGGAGTAGTAGTGCAGCAACAGAGGAGTCGACCCCTCCGGACATGGCTACTATGATTTTCTTTTTTGCTGTCATCATCATATATTTAGTTAGGAAAGTGAACACTATACCAATGAGTGGTAAAAAATGGTAGGAATTTGAGAGAATAATCAGTATACTTGGCGACTGTAGTTAGATTACTTTGAGTAGTCATCATTAATTGATTATTTAGACCTGGAAAAGAGAATGAATGGGGGGAACTGTGACATTTCAACATATTAATGTACCGGATCAGGGTGAAAAGATTAAGCTTAACAGTGATAATTCGTTAGCAGTGCCGCTACAACCAATTATTCCTTTTATTGAAGGTGATGGTATTGGTAGTGATATTACCCCGGTAATGCGCGCTGTTGTTGATGCTGCAGTTGAAACAGCCTACGACGGTGAACGCAAAATTCATTGGATGGAAATTTATGCTGGTGAGAAGGCGTTGCCAA
>JANQHY010000147.1 GCA_028282395.1 Gammaproteobacteria bacterium | reverse complement strand
AACCACTGTTCCCAGCGGTAATACTCTGGCTTTGAAGTGTTGAGTTCGCGATTCCAGTCGTAGGCTAAGCCAAGTTGCTGTAGCTGCTGACGCATGTTAGCAATATTCTTTTCTGTCCATTCTGCCGGCGTGACTTTATGCGCAATGGCAGCATTTTCTGCAGGTAGGCCAAAGGCGTCCCAACCAATCGGTTGTAGAACATTTTTGCCGGATAGGCGTTGGTAACGGGCAATCACGTCGCTGATAACGTAGTTGCGCACATGGCCGACATGGAGTTGGCCGCTGGGGTAAGGAAACATCGCCAGGCAATAGAATTTCTCTTTATTCAGGTCTTCACTGGCGTGAAAGTGGCCACGCTCTTGCCAGCGGGCGGCAACAGCTTTTTCAAGCTGCTGTGGATTGTAATATTCGTCAATCATATCCTACTTAATTTTTTACCTCTACGGGCTGCTAAGGATACTCCTATTGATGGTAAATTTAAAGCATCTGGGGCCATTTGAATAACATTACCCAAGGTGTGGCGCCGCGCATTGGGTAAACGGTTCCAGTAAGCACCGCGCGCTTAAATGTTGGGAGCTGTTTGACGATATTGCCTTTCGGATCAATGATAGCGGTTATCTCATTGTTGGTAGCAGTAAGCAGATAGCGGCCACTCTGCAGTGCGCGCATGCGCGCCATCTGTAACTGCTGTGCAGCAGCAAAGGAGTGGCCAAACCAGCCATCATCACTGAGATTAATTAACAGTTCTGCTTTGGGTAAGGCATCAAGTAGTAGGCCGGAGTAGGCGATCTCATAACAGATAAACGGTGCAACAGAAATGTGATGAGCAATTAATAGTGATTGTTTGCGTTGGCCAGCAACAAAATTTGACATCGGAAACTCAAACCATTTTATCACCGGTTGTAGATGGGCAGGAATATATTCGCCAAAAGGAACCAGATGACGTTTAGCATAGTCGCCGTGACCATGGCCGAGTGCAATAACGGTGTTGTAGTATTTGCCCGGCTGTTTTATTGCAGCTTCTGGAATGCCACTGATTAAGGTTGCCTGATGACTTTCAGCTGCCTGTTTGAGGAAATGCAGATAGCCCTCCGCTTCATCACGCGGGAGTGGAATGGCACCCTCTGGCCAGATAACAAGACTATTCCAGCTGTTTTGTGTTAGCTGATGATAAATTTTCAAAGTGTCCAGCATCTGCTCTGGTTGCCATTTCACGTACTGAGGAATATTGGCTTGGACCAGGGTGACGGTCAGCGGGCGTTCAACACGGGTAGTCCAATTAATTGGCATCAGTGCCGCACCAATCAGCCAAATTGCTGCAAATGCCAGCAGATTTAGATAGCGCCATTTACCGCGACAGCTAACGATGTTGTATAACAGTGCAGCAGCAAAAGTGATGATAAAGGAGAGACCGTAGATACCAACTATTGGCGCATAGCCTGAAAGCGGTGATGGTGGTGTCTGACTGAAACCGAGATAGAGCCAGGGAAAGCCGCTGAATAGCCAGCCGCGTAGCCACTCTGCTATCACCCAGGAGAGTGGGAAGGCAATCAGGCGCTTTATTTGTGAGTCACGGCGAAAGAGCTTCTGTAGCACAATGCCCTGAAAGATGAAGCAGACTGTGAGAAGAAGAATAAAGCCGCCACTAATGATGCCGGCAACCGCAGCATTGGCGCCACCGTAGTTGTGAATGGAGACATAGAGCCATGAGACGCCGACAGCAAAGAAGGTAAGACCAAAAAGGAAACCATACCAGGCTGCTGCTTTCATGCTATTGCTACGTAGCCAGCTCCACAACAGGACAGCAGGCGGTAGCGGCGCTAGCCAGAACAGATGAAATGGTGCAAAAGCAAACGGTAATATTGCCCCGGCAATTAGGCAGAGTAGGGCGTAGCGTTGTTGCTTGATCCATTTCATGCTGCTCATTGTACTGCTGGGCGGTGAAATTGCAAATTTCTACTATTTTTCTTAAGGTGCGCATTAGTCAGATCATAAAATGGACAAAAAGCAATGTTGAGTCTGATCGTATGACAGTTAGCGATAGTATTTCTTGCGATTGAGAGGCTAATAGAGATAACTAAATATAGTAAACTATAAAAATAGTTTAATATTTTTCTTGATTCTAGCTGTCGATAGATTAGAATAGCGGTCAGGATGCATTCAGGGATAGAGAATTGCAAGCGGGAATAGCTCAGTTGGTAGAGCACAACCTTGCCAAGGTTGGGG
>JANQHY010000145.1 GCA_028282395.1 Gammaproteobacteria bacterium | reverse complement strand
CATCCAGCCCATAGCGTTTAAATATCTTGCTTGTTGTTGAGATAGCGCCACAGTGAAATTATCTATTATTCCATACAGTTTTGTATTATGTCCTTTTATGTCGGCAATAATTTGATCCACATTTTGCGATAACACAAAAGGATCGATAATAACACTTAATTCCCTCCTGGAAGTATCATCATTAATATTGTTACGAAAAAAAGCTGATTGCATGCTGGAGTTAAGCTTATACGAAACATCTGCAATATCTGCATCACCTATCTTTTCCGGGTGATATACATCAATGCCATTCTTTCGCAGCGCCTCGATGATAGCGCGACATTTCACATATGTAGTAGCACAAGATACAAGTTCAGTATACTTAGCTGAAGTAATATCTTGGAGCGTAATGAAATTATGCATATAGAAACACCTATACTGCCAGCATGTTATTCATCTAGAACACCATTCGTCACTTAAGTATTACTAAACCACGCCATGAGGAGACGTTAACTTATCGCACATGTTGAACCCACCTTATTTTGAGGTCCGGCTGTAGCTGACTGCTGCAAAAATGGTGTTTGTTGCTGCCCCATAGAACGCACCATCATTTCTACACCAGTGTCATCCACAGGTTTTAGCAACGGTTTGGCCACACCTGATTTACCTGCTTCTTGCTCCGGTCCAGGATTATTTCCAGATGGCAAGCGGCGCTGCTTGCCACAAAATTTACAAGCCAATATAGCAACAACAGTACCTATTACTGCTACTGCTATGCCAACAGCCAATGATATCCATAGGGTCATATTATTGTCTGTAGCCGGAGCCTTCGTGGGAGATGAAGTATCGGCCAACATTTTTCTGGTAAGTTGGCTACCCTGCTCTATCGCAGCCCGACTCGCCGTCGTCAACAGCGATGGTATTGCTACCGTAGCAACAGCGCCAGCAGCGAGAGTAGTGGCTCTACCAGCACTCGGGGGAGCAGTTTTACATGTCGTTACCAGCTCACTAAGCCACTGATGAAATTCTTCGCTTACTCTTGGTGTTTCCTCTAACTGCTTAAGCAGATCAGCTACCGCGGCCTTATCTCCTTTTTTAGCTGCTTCTAACAGATTCCACGTAAATTCCGGCTTTTTCTCTAAACAATATGAAAACAACCTGCTACCAAAATAGTATAAATCAGCGCCATTGCCGTAATTCATAGTCAATATTTTTGCTACCGTAGGAAAAACTCTACCTTGTCCTTGATACCTGGCTATATAACCTATTTCTTCCTCTAAACAATGCGGATTGCCCAGACTGTTAGCCATTCCTTCCACAAACCAGGAAGGTAAATGCTGCATTCCTGCTTGCCCTACCAGGCCATAAGTAATCAAATGAACAGCTTCATGCCCAAAATTTCTTGGTAAATCAAGACCCGGTCGTTTTGCAACAAATGCTTCAGTCCGTATAAAGTGGGACGTGGCATCAGGGTTTAGATCGTAGCGTGTATAAACATCATCGTCCCTAAATCTTCTCATATGAGCATAGCCTCCTGCCGCAGTATTAACCCCCCAAAGGCTGCCATAAGTTTCATATTCTTGCTGGCTATCAAATATATAAAGGTCAAATTTTTCCCCCGCCAAGTGATCTGGAATACCACTATGTACACGCTCAAGCCTGGAGTGAGTGTTCACTAATTCTTGTTTTAAGCGGGCCATTTCTTCTGCGCTTAAGGGAGATCTATAGTGTATGTTATAGGTAGTTCCTGTACGCTCGTCAGTACCACCAAATGTAAAGGTAAAGGTAAGATGCGATGGGAATACATCCTTTTTTTCTACCTTACTATAGTGGCCTTGCAGTCTACCAGCATCCGCTCCAAGCTTAGAAGCATATTGGATATACGTCATTTCACGAAAAGTATTGATTAGGGCCGGATCAGAGCTTAGCCTCCCTTCTGTTGCTTGACTGAGTTGCAATGCTAAGCCATCAAGAACCCTTTTAGTATTATCATTATTAGTAGTATCTATCTGCCTAACAGATTGTAGGGCAGCTAAACTCGTTCTAAATAGCCATCCATCTTTCTCGTTGGATCGCAACAAAACATCATGAACCTTTGTAGATAAAGAGGCTACTTGACGAGCACAATTTTCAACAGCACCAGCATCAATTGCTGACAAGCCGCTATATTTCATCCCCATATCATATAATAAGACATTAGATACCCAAGTGAAATGCTTCATGGCTCTTAATTGTGCCGGCTCAATAGTATCGATTCCACGCCTGTTATGAATAAATTGTCTATCGACATAAGATGACCAGTTTGCAATTAGATTAAATAACGTCGTCGCCTGTGGTACGGATGGTTTTCCTGCATCAACGCGCATTAAAATATTAAAAGCACTGTATAATACTTTTAACATCTGCGGTGAAGGTGGTTGAGATCCGGCGGTTGTTTGGTCTAATAGATCAACTGTTACCTTAAATAACTTAGCCTGCTGCGATTTATCAAGATAAGCTGGATCTAATGTATCAACAAAATCTGACACGAACTCAAGAAAAACGCCCAGCCCCTGATCATTTATGGCATTCCCTGCTTTCGTTTGTACTAGTTTTTCATATTCTTCTATGAAGTTTGGCAAATAAGCATATAACCGATACCAATCTGCCTTCTGATAAGTTTGTAAAAGTTTAAATGAAGCCTCTGCAGGCCCTCCTGCTTGTCCATGAGGTACACTATTCTGGTACATAATCATCCCTGTAATATTAAAAAGTTATAAAATACTTACTGGCGAACCTAAAGCTACATAGGATGTAGGAACGCCAACTGGTTACCTATCGCATCACAACTGACAACAATACCAATCCCTATGGGGAAGGAGGATCAGCAGGACACGGACTTGGGTGTGTCTTCGCCTTCAACCATTTAGGCAAAGAAAATACGTTAGCGAAAGAAGGTGCCATGGAACGCGCTTGGGCGTGACTGCTTTGTGCAGTGTTCCCCTGGGTTTGTGTCCTCTGCTGATAAGGTTCGATGATATCTTTATATGAACGAACCTTCATTCCCTCCTTCTTAATTTTTGTTTCTTTATCCTTTAGGTTTGTGGCAAACCCTTGAATGCCTGGCAGTAACCCTATAATACTATCCGAACGTGATATTTCGTCTGGTAGAGACGGAGCTTTGTTAACAACAAACGCATGTACGCACGCTGGTAAAAGTAGTTCTACTTTCGCCCTCGTGCCTCCAATATTGTTTATAACAAATTCTTTTATATTCTTTTCATCATCAGCCGATATCGATTGCCCTGTCTGTTGAGTGTATTGACGACGTAGTTCTTTCTCTATTGTCTTACGTAGAGCAAGACGAACACTGAGAAACTGGTTGAACTGATTCCATCTTTTTATAAACATGTTGTAACGATCGACATCTGAGGTGCCTTCCCCACTCACCTTCGGAGGCCCTCCCAGCAGCCCCGTGTCACTCTGAGTCAACCTTAGTCGTAACCTATAATCCCTGCTCATTGCTTCGATAGCGCACTGTATGCTCACTGAACAGTCCGCCATTGTAATATCAAGTAAAGCCTCAGCTTTATATTTATCTAATATATACTCAATGATCCGCTTAGCGAGATCATCTCCTATAGTACAACGACCAAAATCATACTTATGATTCTCATTCAGTTCTTGTACAATTTGATCAAAGGTGCGGCCTCCAACTTCCATCATGCCTAATGAGCTTTTCCCTGCATGCATAAACTAACTCTCCCTCTCCAATGCGTTATGCTGAATGTAAATATAGTGCAGAAATTCATTTTTTGCAGGCAAATTAAACACAGTATCAAATCTGGAGTTTATGTGCTTTATCATTTGGTTATTATTGTAAAAACCAGCATTATACTTAGCTAAATCAACATACAGCTTCCTCAATTGATGGGATCTGTGTACCTAAGGCGACAAGCTGTCGTATCGCCCAGCAGATTTTACTTCTTCCAGATCGCACCTACCAAATGCTGACATTGGCAGAGGAGGTGCTGGCGTGTCACTAGCGTCCGATCCCTTTCCAGATAAGAATACACTGGTAAGCTCAATATCACCTGGCGTATTCGAAGGCCCAAATAGCACTGCGGATAATGAAGATGAATCCGTTTCGCTTCTGGTACCCATACTTATGTTCACACCAAAAGCATCAGCTAATGATATTTCAGGCTCTCTTAAAAGCGTCGCTTGGCTATGGTCACTTTGCGCTGCTGTTCGATGATTGTGAAGGCATTTATGTTTTGTTTTTTGGCGTCGTCTGCGCATAACAATTCCACCACCCAATGCTATGAAGGCTAAACCTATTGCTAATATCACACCGATGTCTATACCGTTGTCACGCCACTCAGGCGTGGCAGAGGATACCTGTGTTAATAGCCATGTTGTTAATGCCTCACAGGCTGGAATTTCATTTGTCGGGTCGTCCTCTTGAGAAACAACGGCTGTTATGTTTTGCCCGTGGGAACCAGGGGAAGAATAGCTTGCAGTTGAAGCAAGTTCGTAATACTGCGGAATAAACGTACCTGCCTCATCCCAGTGTAATGTTATCCAATGGGCACAGATATATAATTTTTTCGGTAACCCAGGTGGCTTTTTCAAGCCCAGGTTACAGTCACCTGCCTTAATGCCAGTGTAATATACTTTGCCATTATCAATGTTGGCACGTAAATGAGAGCAACTTGTGACAGTATTCCACCCCTCCCCACTTTTTTCAGCGGTTGTTGTTTGTTGATCGTGCCGCCTTGTCCGCTGTAATTGTTTACGCTCACCTCTGAGTCTTCTGCTATCGGCTTTAGATTGTCTAAAATACTTAGGTTGATGATGATAACGCATAATCAGGGGTCTCTATGTCAGCAATAATTCCACTTTAACGCAATGATTATTAGTGAGCCAAACAACCCTGGCATCATCGCAAAGTAAACACCAACTAATTTTCAGCGATGAGGTACAAGTGAGTGACTACTCGAGGTATTGATTTTGGACTCCTGTCCAAAATCGCCTCTCCTGACGTCACCCATCATTTGGGCCGCGACCGTCCTCGTCA
>JANQHY010000108.1 GCA_028282395.1 Gammaproteobacteria bacterium | reverse complement strand
TCATATCGCAACCTCTTATTACTTTTTAAGCAATCAGTTTATATCAATAACCAATTGTTCATTAGTTAATCAAAGTTGCACTTGTTAGTTGAATTCAGGCTATGAGTACAAAAAACGTTTTCTTTATCAGGGCATCAATGACTTTTTCACCTTCTCTTTTAATGCTATAGCATCACTTTCTGCAGGGTTTTCGGTATTGACGCTTGGTTGGTACAATCTGAATCTTATATGTGCAGGTATTCTAGTTATCATGCTCATTAGTGGGATAATAATTCTATTAAATATAAGAAATAGTAGAGCGCTAAATAGCATCTCATAATGTCTGTTGTGCTTCCTGCCATCTTAGCGGTAGAATAATGCTCTATGTTAGGCAGACTATGCAGTTTTAGCTGAATAAAAGAAGTTTAATAGGAGAAGCGCATGCATAATAACGACAGGATCCGAAATGGATCAGAACAGACGCTGGCAAAACCTCTTACCCATTTGGGCCTGCTTTTACTACGCAAGCTATCGATTGCTATGCCTTTTCTCATTGTGCTATTCATCGTCATTGCTTGGGCGAGTGCATTTGTGGCCATTCGTTATGATGTGCACTATTTCAGTGCCGGTGGGCTGGCTTTTGCTCGATATAGTATTGCCTCAGTTGTGATGTTGTTAGGGGTAATAATGAGTAGGCGCTACACAATTAAGCCTATTCTTAATCTTCGAGGCCTAGTGATTCTATTAGTCAGTTCAGCAAGTGGGATATCGCTATACAATCTAGCAATTAATTATGGTGAGCAACATGTTAATGCCAGTCTAGCCGCTTTTGTAGTGAATCAGGCGCCGGTTATTGCGATTGTCTTATCAGCGCTGTTTCTAAAAGAGAGGTTAGCGGGCAAAAATGTGACTGGCTTGATAATTGCGACAGTTGGTATGGTAGTGATTTTTTTAGGCAGTGCTAGTCACAATGAAAGGCATGATTTAGGGTTGGCAGCGATTTGTGCTGCAACTCTGTTGATTAGTACCTTTGCAGTGGTGCAGCGACCGTTAGCCAGGCGGCTGAACCCAGTGATGGCGATGAGTTTAACGATATGGCTTGGCACATTATCGCTGGCATTTTATGCCCCAAGTGCATGGCAAGAGATGAAGAGTGTGCCACTGGAAGCTAATCTGGTGCTTATCTATTTAGGTATTGTACCAGCGGCATTGGCCTATCTATGTTGGTGCTATGTACTATCAAAGTATGAGGTAAAGCGTGTGACGCCATCTCTGTATGCAGTACCTGTTGTGGCGGCGATGATATCAGTCATCTGGTTAGATGAGTCTCCTACCATAACAACTTGTATAGGTGGCATTGTTGGCCTATTAGGTAGTTACTTAGCAGTTAAAAGTTAATATCTGTTACTGTATTCCTTGACAGCAGCGCGATCTTTGCCAAAAATAACGACTTTAGACAATATTGAGTTAACAAGTTTGGTGAAACAAGGGTAGTTCTTATTAAGAGTCATGCAAGATAAAGCGCAGCACCTAGAGATTTTAACAAGCAAATACGGTAAAATATGTGCTGTATTCAATGCCTTTGTTATTTCCGGTTTGGCCATCTCAGCAGTGACAGCAACCAAGGTTATCCATGTCGGGGTGAATTTTCCTTTTTCTACCATTGTCTTTTCTATGCTCTCTTACCCAATGGTTGATTGTGTTTGTGAACTTTTTGGTAGAAAGTCGGCAATGATGGCAGTTTGGCTGGGGTTACTTAGCCAACTACTCATTGTTAGTGCGATTCAGATATCAATTTTGTTGCCGAGTGCATCATATTGGTCGTTACAGGCAGCCTATCAAAAGGTTTTGGCCAGTAGTTACCATGTTGTCATAGCAAGTATCTTAGCATTCTGCCTGTCAAATTTGGCTGATGTTTATATTTACCAACGGGTCAAAATTGCTTCTCGCGGTAAATTATTATGGATCCGCAATATTGTTTCTACTTTTTTTGGTCAGCTAATCGATAGCTCTATTTTCATCTATATCGTTTTTTGGCATTCAACACATAAATTAAACCTCTTGTGGGGGACTATGTCGGTTAAAATGTTGATATCTGTTGCCATGTTGCCCGTTGTATACGGCATTGTATTCTTCGTAAACTACTGCTTGAATGGTAATACATTGGCATTTAAAGCAACAGATCGTACCTAAAGTAGCTAGCTTATAGCATGCCCTCCCTCTACATATAGTATGCTGCCAGTGGGGTACTTGCCATGACTGAACGAGATTAGTTGGATTTATACTATAAAAATTTATACATAATACTTTTCTCAGCTGAATTTTTTAAAAGATAGTGTTGGTTTACCATTTATGATTATTTCTATCTCAGGTAGTTTTAGATTAACTAAAGCAACTCCAGATAATGTGACTATCATGCCGGCGATCTGTAGTGAATCTAATTGCGTTTTAAAAATCGCATAGGAGATCAGTGCTGCAACGGGAGGCATTAAATAAAAAAGGCTAGCAACTTTATGTGATTCACCTGTTCGGAGTAAAAAATAGAAGATGCTTGTGCCGCCGACTGCTACGATAACCGCCATCCACACTAAGGAGAGTATAAATTGGCTCGACCAGGTAATAGTTAATGGTTCAAAAAAGAGTGCTAATATGGCGCATAAAACAGAGGAGGTGAGTGATTGAATAGTGCCACCTGTAAAAATGTCCATCTCTGCGCAAAACTTTTTTTGATATAAGTTGCCGGCAGTTAAACCGATTAAGCCGAGGAATATCATTAAAATAGCCAAACGGTAGCGTGGATTAAATGAGAGGTGTTCACCAACAA
>JANQHY010000098.1 GCA_028282395.1 Gammaproteobacteria bacterium | reverse complement strand
TTTTCCAAACAGCGGTTAACAACATAACGCTACAATACATGTTTTTAACAGAGCTCAGACACCTAATTAAGTTTTCATTCTTAGTTGAATTTTTTAAATTATAAATCTCGTTATTTAACATAGAGATACATTGATTAATAAACTCTTGCCAGCCTTTATTAGATTGAAGATTATCTCTATTTTCATCCAGCAACTTTTTAAGTTCACCTAATACTCTTTTACTTTCATTACGCCTTAAAAAGGATTTTTTGCCGTTCTCTAATGGATCTGCCTTTTTAAAAGAGACATTATCAAAACCAACCATGCCACACATTACTTCAGCAGAGTTTTTTACAAGATTTTTCATATTAATGGCTTGTTTATTTAACTCATTCGCATAACTCTCACTATTTGCATCATTATTTTTATAATAGCGAACAAAAATAGCCGTGGTAAAAATAAACAATAGTTCATGAGGAAAAATCTCTTTTCCATTTTGTAAGTTTTTAGTGTACATTAGCTACTCCTTTTATTGATATTGCTCCTACAACAATTAAATCATAACAATTGAAAAAGCGTAAATCAATATTAATAGTGTTTATAATATATTCATACTTGTGCGATTAAATATTGAAGCAAAGAAAGAATAAACTTACCTATCTAAGGTTAGCCACTATAATCTATAAGTATCTTCTCTATTAAGCGTTTACAATGAAAACGATATCTATTAAAATCATTACTAACAATCTTGTCTAGACTCAAACGTTGGTGGTATGAGAAAATGAAAAAAAGCCATGCATTTTCCCTTATCTTCACTCTCACCTTTCTACTTGGGTATATTTTCCGAATGCTTACATTTGGCTGGTTGATGTATATACTAGCCATTCCTGAATATCTATACCGATCCATCTATTACTCTCTTGGCATGGTTATTCTACGCAAAGATATAGAACAGAGACGCTATACTCGTAGCATCTTACTACAATTTTTCTATTTACTTGCCTCCTTCTTTTCCTATGATGGAGGGGACACGCATACCTATACTTTTGCACACTTATGGCTAAATCCCCCTGAGAAAACTATCATGGCATTATGGTTATGCTTTACACTGATTACAATTGGGTTGCTTATTCTTTTTTTCGTAAAAAGTATTCGCGCTCCTCGATTAAAAGCTCATGTTAAGAAAAGCAAATCATTCGTTATTGCATTGATTGACCTTCTATTAGGCTGTCTCATTATACCCGCTATTGCCATTAGTATTTTTCTACTGCCATTAGTGTAGTCTTGCATAGCTTGAATTGAGAATACAAGAAGATCTCTTGACAGGAAACTTTTTTTGGCTAAAGTTGCTAAAATCTAAAGCGAGACAAAAGATCATGACATCAGAACAATTTATTGAAAAATATAGAGTTTACTCTTTATTTAAAAGTAATGAAGTGTTTCTACCTCCTGTACGGGCATTCGAATTTATAGAAGAAAGCTTCAAACATGGTTTTGCGATTCTCGGCATTGATGGGATTAAAATTATAGATGGAAAAAAGCATGCTCCAATGGAGATGATTGCTGATTTTAGTAGCGCAATTCGAACGTCAGAGACTTGGGATGTTTATAGAGAAGTTTGTCAAAGAGCAGCAAAAGAATTTTTAAACCTCTATGCAAAAGAGCCATCTGTTAGCTTTACATTTGTATTATTGTCAAAAGAGAAGTTTCTGAATTGCAAAAATAAAAACAGACAGTAGCACACTTTTATCAAGCACTTTTCATGTCATAACTCACACTATCATTAATAGAGAATTCTTTATTTATTACTACTACTATTTTGCTACTTCGTCTTGTCTTATCTTGTATGCCTGAGTTTATTTTGGCATAATCCTGGGTATTTATTACAAAGAGCAAAGTATCATTATGTCAATGACTAATATTAACGGGGCAAATTATTATTATGAATTGCATGGAGAAAGTAATTCGCATACCCCTCCATTAGTTCTTATCTCCGGCTTGTGGGCAGATCATCAGTACTGGACCCCTATCATTGAAAAACTAACTGATAAGTTTAGAATTCTCGTTTTTGATAATAGAGGCATCGGCAATACAACAGATAATAGTGAAACCTTTGATATTGATTCGATGGCCGATGATACGGCTATTCTCATAGAGCAAGTTTTTGGCAATGAATTAGTCAATGTTGTAGGACAATCAATGGGATCAGCTATTGCACAATCTATTGCAGCTAGATACCCTCATAAATTAGAGAAATTGGTTTTGTTAAATTCGACACCTAAATGGCGTTTAGCGACTGTTGAAGGGCTGCGAGCACTACTGTTATCATTTAAAGATGGAGCCAGTTTTGACCAATTATTCTCCTCAATATTAGCCTGGGGATATGGAGAAGCATTCATCAGCAATAAAAAAAAGGTTCAAAACTTACGGACAACCATGTCTGAAACAGAACCCATCCAATCTATAATTGATCAGGAACGGCAATTTAGAGCATTAGAAGAATTCAAAGGCATTATTAATTTATCAGAAATTAATGTTCCAACGCTTATTGGCTATGGGTATGAAGATAAAATTAGCTCTCCCGATGAAGCTAAGGAACTTAAAGAAAAGATTCCTAATTCTATGTTATTAGAATTCCCTGGTGCGCATGGAATCATACTTGAAGCGCTTGAAGAGCTAACCGTATCTCTTATAGATTTTTTGAGTAAAAACGCTAATATTCAAATGAAATAGTGAGAAAACTAATAACTTTATAGCTTTTTCAAGCTCCTTTTATTTCATAAATTACACTATCATTAATTGAAACCTGATTATCTATTCCTACTGACGCCGGTTCATCTGTATTCTGGCAGCGAGATTTTTTAGAGAGCGCTAAGCAGGTGACGCCTATAATAGCTATCACAGCAAGACCCCCCATAATTGCCCAACCATAAGGATTGCTAGCAAAGAATAGTGCCATAGCTGATATCGCTGTGTTACTGATTGGTGCAGCCGACAATGCAGCGAACCCACCTGTGAAAACATCACCGAAAATACCAAAACTCAATAACCCGATACCACATTTTCTACCATTGCTACTTTTATTATTTAATTGATCATCATCACTGTCACGGTAAATCTTCATTAAATTTTTAAATTTATTAGGCACTTTATTATAATTAATGCTATCCGGATTAAGCAGAAAAGTAATCATAGACTGGATATTTTTATCAATATTTAGTGGTTTGAGTAGATCATGGTTAAACACCCCATTCAATTGATTATTTTTCGCACGATTCTTTAATAGCTCTTTCTGTTCTTGCAATTCTGAGATCGGCTTATCTGCGGCTATTTCAAGCAGAATGAGTGCTAATAAATGGCGTTGCATCTCTTTAAGATTAAACTTCTTCTCGCTGAGTCTCTCGCGACTATAATCTTTGACACTATTAATCTCGGCCACCTCCTCTGCAGAGTAATAACCCAACGTTATAGCATTATGATCAAGAAACCATTTTAGTGGCAACTCCTCTTCTTGTGGGACTTTAGTAATACTATCAAGATCAACACAGGCTAAACAACTATTTTTATTGACAACAAATGCATCCGCATTCAGATCAAGAAGTACGCTATTTAGATCTCTATTTTTATTGAGATAGCTTAATAGCTGCATAATCATGCTCTCTTTCTTATTAGGATTATTTTTGATAAAGTCAAAAAGGCTTTTTCCACAATGTTTCATTGCTATATAGGTTTGATTTTCGCATATCTCAGAATAGAGTATTGGTGCATTTTTGCTATTTTTTTTACATAGCTCAATATTATTTAACTCCTGGGAAATTATTTTAACAATAAATCCTTCCCTCTCCAGTTGATGATGAACATGAATAACTATGCCGATATTACTATTAGAAAGACATTTTGCTTGGTATTGACTCAAATCGATTGTTTCGTTATTTGCTAATATATTAGTAACTATCTCACCCTTTTTGGGATTATAACGATGTGGAAGGTTAATGATATTGGTGATAATAACATCCATAATTTTTCTTATTGGAGCTTTTTCTATAAATAACGCTTTAAACATGCCATCTTACTCCTTTACTATACTCGCCAATGTCATTCATGACTGTAATCAGAAGCACTATTTCGCTATTTATAATAGTCGTAGAGTATTAAGATTGGATTAAGAAATTGACTTCATTCCCTAGGAGTGCTACGTTAGCGCCATTCCAGGTTCGAATTGGAGAAATAGACGTGCGGCCAACTATCAATATCATTGGTGCTGGAAAAGTAGGCAAGACCATTGCTAGATTACTAGTTTTGCACCAAAATGCCACTATTCACGGCGTATGTAATACTTCAATAACTAGCGCGACAGAAGCAGTTAAATTCATTGGCCAAGGGCAACCAATTGACAGTATTACCAATCTTCCTGCTGCCGATATCACCTTTATTACTACACCTGATGATATTATTAAGCACTGTTGTGAAATACTTAGCCAAACCACTCAACTTAAAAGTTCTAGCATCGTCTTACACTGCTGTGGTGGACTCTCCTCACATATACTACATGCAGTGAAAGACAGAAATTGTCTAGTCGCGAGCGTTCACCCAATGAGAAGTTTTAACCTGCCTGAGAGAAGTGTTAAGCAGTATCATGGAACTTACTGTGCTATCGAAGGTGACGAGGCAGCAATAACGGCTTTATCTTCACTGTTTAAAGCAATTGGTTCAATCACTTATCAGGTAGATAGCGATAAAAAAAGCACTTATCATGCTGCCGGGGTCTTTGCTGCTAACTATCTAGTAGCAATTTATCACAATGCTCTGCTCTGTCTACAAGAGGCAGGCGTCGAAAATAACCTCAATACAGAGATTATCGTTAATCTTATGCAAGGAACTATCAATAATATTAGCGAGGTAAAATCACCGCAGCGCGCATTAACTGGCCCTATTGAGCGCGGAGATGTAAATTTAATTGAGCAACATCTAAAAGCACTCAATGGAAATCACCAAATACATCAACTTTACAAGACATTAGCACGATCAACACTTGATATTGCTGATTTACCAGAAAAAGTTGAAAAGGAGATCAGAGAGTTGTTAGACTAATCTTCGATATAAAGGAGTAGATAAATGGAAAACTTATCAATTCGCCCCCTAATACTAGAAGATGAAAATCCTTTTCTGAGCGCTATGCAGCGTAGCCAGACTTTCCTTCATCCCTGGGTGAAAGTACCACTAACCAAAGAGGAGTTTGATGACTACTTACAGCGCAGCCAACAGCCCAACCAAAAAAGTTATATTATCCATGATGACAGTAGCAATATTATAGGTGTTATTAATCTAAATGAGATTATCCACGGACTTTTTCAAAATGCTTACCTGGGATATTATGTTGTAGCAGATTATGCCGGCCAAGGATATATGAGTGCAGCAATGAAATTAGTAATCAATCAAGCTTTTACTGAGCTGGGGTTACATCGTCTCGAAGCAAATATTCAGCCTGAAAATATCGCTTCAATTAATCTAGTTAAACACAACGGTTTTCGCAAAGAGGGATACTCGCCACACTATTTATGTATCAACGATGTTTGGTGTGATCACGAGCGCTGGGCGATTACTGTTGAAGATTGGCTACAACAGAAAAGCTCATGATAATCTCAAATCCTCTCTGCTCTGCCCTGCTCGCTTAAATAGTTTTTAATAATAGCAGGAAGCTCAATCATATTATCAAACGTTAGTTGCGCCCCTGCCTGTTTAAGCTTAGTAGCTGGCATACATTCAGCATAGCCAAATACTGTCATGCCCGCATTAATAGCAGCCTGAACCCCTGTTGGACTATCTTCAATGACTAAACACTCCTCTGGATCACTCTGCATCTGCTCTGCGGCATACAGATAAACATCTGCTGCGGGTTTTTCGCGCTGCACATCTTCAACTGCACTAAAGATTTTACCGCTAAAATAGGGCAGCAAATTTGTTGTGTTTAAACAGGTGGCAATTTTTTGATGATCGCTATTTGACGCTAAACAGTATTCATAATCTAGTTGTGCGAAAATCTCTGGAATTCCTCTCACCGGTTTTAACGCGGTTTTCAACGCCTCATTAGTCAACTCGACCTGACGCTGGGCAAATCCTGCTGGTAGCGGCCTACCAAGTAGTTGCTCAACCTTCTCATTACAGCAAGCGACTGAGGGGCCAACAAATCTCTCAAATAGCTCCGTTAATGAGAAATTCAGCCCTAATTCACGCAATGCTTGAGCAAAAACTGTCATGGTGATTTTTTCACTATCGACAATCACACCATCACAATCAAAAATAATGAGTTTTATTCTATTCACGACGAAGAGCCCTCTCAACATTAGTAGATTTGTTTTAAGTAGCTGAGAATACCATGGAACTGTTCCTAATACTATTATCGTCACTGCTCCTTATCATTATCCTTAAGCTATAATCCCAACAAAAAATTGTTCATTTGATATACATTAATCGTTATTAACTTACTCTTTCCAAACAGGCAATAATCTTGTACATTGTACTGATGTTTAAAAAACAGAAAAAATAGAGGCAGGTGCATGCGTTATAAAATGGGGCTCTTTTCTTTGGTAGGAGCAGGCTTGGGCTCAATGATTGGCAGTGGCTGGCTTTTCTCTGCTTATTATGTCTCTAAAGGTATGCGCGGCAGCGGTGCTTATGCTGTCTGGCTGGTAGGTGGTGCGATTATTCTGCTATTAGCACTCAGCATTGCTGAAATTATTACCCTTCACCCGAAACGGGGTGCATTTACCCGCCTCCTCACCTTAGCTTATAATCACGATCTTGGTTATATTACCGCTGTTGCAAACTGGTTTGGCATGGTGGTAGTGATTCCTACCGAAGCAGAAGGTACAGTGCAATATTTAAGCACTATTAAACCCAGTTGGGCTGACTCACTCTTTGTTCACGGACAACTTACTCACCTGGGGCTGTTACTCGTTGCCTTATTGGTTATATTCTATGCAACACTTAATTTCTGGGGCGCCAGAGTCTTAGCTAAATCGAATAATATCTTAAGTATTTTTAAAGTACTTATTCCAATTGCCATCTCCATTATTATTATAGCAACCTCTTTCCATGCTAGTAACTTCACCGTACAGCCAACACATACCCTATTACCTTTCCATCTTGAACACACCTTCTCAATGGTAATGTCAGGCGGTATTATTTTAGCTTTTAACGGCTTCCAATGTATTGCGAGCTTCTGTGCTGAGGCCAAAGACCCGACACGCAATGTCCCACGCGCATTGGTCATCTCAATTCTAGGTGCCCTGGCCATCTATTTGCTCCTACAGACAGCTTTTATTGGTGGTCTACCGCCGCAGATGCTTAAAGGCGGCTGGGGCGCACTAAATTTTAACTCACCCATTGCCCAACTCACTACGCTAATTGGGTTACACATGGTAGCGCTTATCCTCTATATTGACGCCTGCGTTAGCCCATCTGGGACAGCTATTATCTATGTCGGCACGACTGGCCGCATGTTAACTGCAATGGCGCAAGAAAAACAGGCGCCAAGCTTTTTCAACGTGCTACATCCCAAATATCACTTTTCTCGCCGCTCATTAGTCTTCAATATCGTATTAGCCTTATCACTACTCTTACTGTTTCGCAGTTGGCAAACATTGATGATTCTAGTCAGTGAATTCCATATTATCTCCTATATGGCCTGCCCATTAGCACTGATGCGACTGCGTATTAAAGAGTATTATGCTGAACGCCGTTATCGTTTACCCTGTGCAATATTAATTTCTCCTATTCTTTTTGTCATTTTCACTATTCTCTACTGCTCAACCACTGAAATTCATTTAGTTCTCACCTCGAGTGTGATTACTGTTTTCTATTTAATCTATATTGCGGTCCATAATCGCTGGAGATGGGCATGTATATGGTATTCATTCAGGCGTAGTTATCTATTTGCTATCTATTTGATCTGGCTAACGCTTTTAGGCCTACTAAATATCCAAAGTAAGCAAGATACTCTTAATACCGCTCTGCACGCTGCGTTTTATACCCTGGTAGTTGCATCAAGTCTCTGTTTCTACTATTATATGGTCTATAAATATCGGCAACCGAAGGATCGACCAGCAGAATTTAATCATTAATAATATTCTCTAAATTGGTATAGCTATTAGGATATTTTTAGTAAAAATTTCGTTATTTTTTCATGGAGCAACAGATAATAATGAAATGAGTTTCTAACAGTCGGGCGACTCTATCTCATTCGATCCAGCCAAATTGAGGAGTATGTTTATATGCACTATAAATTAGGTCTATTCTCATTAATTGCTGCCGGTCTAGGCTCGATGATTGGCAGCGGCTGGCTATTCTCCTCCTATTATGTCGCCGCAGGGATGCATGGTGGCGGCGCTTATGCTGTTTGGATTGTCGGCGCACTCATTATTCTGCTACTTGTTTTAACATTAGCAGAAATCGTCACGATGCATCCTAAACGCGGCGTCTTTACACGCCTATTAACACTGGCATATAACCACGATGTCGGTTATGTCACTGCGCTAGCTAACTGGTTTGGCATGGTAGTTGTTATTCCGACTGAAGCTGAAGCAACCGTTCAATATTTAAGTAGTGTTAATCCATTATGGGAGTCCCACCTGTTTATTAATCATCAACTTACTGCA
>JANQHY010000095.1 GCA_028282395.1 Gammaproteobacteria bacterium | reverse complement strand
CAACAATGCAATGGCCACCAGTAGTAACATTGTTGCTAATAAATTCAACACGACATATTTTACAGCGCCATCAAGCTGTATTTTTTTGCCACCACAGACCACCAAGACAAATGAGGCAAGCAGCGTCACCTCAAACCAGACGTAAAGATTAAATAGGTCGCCAGTAATAAATGCACCACACAATCCCATCATTAACAGTGCATAGGCAGGATAAAAGCCACCACGTATCTGGCGAATATTTAATTCGCCAAAAGAGTAAATCACTACTATCCACCCTACTACTGCGGTTAGCAATACCATCAAAGCACTAAACAGATCAACAACAACAGTAATACCATAAGGTGCGGGCCAATTACCGAGATAGATAACAATCATCTGATGCTTGAGTACCGTAACCAATAACACCACAGCAGCAATAAGCAGCGCAGTACTGCCAAATAGTGTGGCCGCCTGCTGATAGCGCACCGAGCGGGTAAAGCCTAAGGTAACAATCGCCGTTGTCAACGCAATAAATAGTGGCAACATCGCTAACCAGGCAACCATTATCCCCTCTCCTCCTCAATATCAACCGTTTCCGGCGGCTCAGCCAGACGCATCTCATCAACATTCATAGTGCCAATATCCTGCCATGCCTTGGTCATCAACACCAATGCATAAGTAAAGACACCAAATCCGATAACAATTGCCGTTAAAATCAGCGCTTGTGGTAATGCATTAGCAAATTGACCACTAAGCTGTGATTCACCCTCGGCAATAAAAGCGGCTTTTGCCAGCGTTAAACGGCCGAGAGTAAAAATTAACAAATTGATGCTACTACTCATTAATAAAATACCATAAAGAATGCGTATCATATTACGGTGCAATAGTAACCAAGTACTAATCGCAAACAACAGTCCAACCAACCAACAGAGAAGAATTTCCATTTAACCCTTCTCCTCAAGTGAGAGTACGATCATTAAGATCGCCCCAACGACAACCAGATAGACACCAATATCAAATAGCAATGGTGTTCCCAGCGACAACCACTGCAACCACTTGCCAGTGAGAAAAGGCTCCCCATCAAACATTGGTATCAAACCGGCAACCAAAGCACAGATCATCCCTGCAGAGATAATGTAACGTAAATTGATCGGCAGTAGCCGTCGTGTAGCTTCGGCACCATAAGCGATCAAATAGAGAGAGAACGCACTCGCAGCAATCAGACCGCCAACAAATCCACCACCAGGTTCATTATGGCCACGAAAAAGCGTAAATAACGATACCAACAGCATCAGTACTAGTATAAATTTGGTGGCGGTACGTAGAATAATTGATTCCATTAGTGCCTCCTCTTACGCAGCTGGCGACTTTTTAATAGTCCATAAACACCAATAGCAGAGAGTGCCACCACTAGAATTTCTCCTAGCGTATCAAATGCACGGAAATCCACCAGAATCACATTGACAATATTACGTCCATGCGCCAAAACATAGGCATTACGCCCGTAAAATAGTGTTATAAAACGACTAAATGGCACTGTGATCACTGCCAACATCAGTAGCGTCACTAATAATCCAACCACAATCGCAATCACGCCATTACGCCAAGCAACCCAGCGCGGAATCTCAAACATTTGTGGCAGACGTGGTAAACGATAAAGTGCGAGTACCACAATAATAATCGTCAAGGTATCAACTAAAATTTGCGTCATTGCCACATCCGGTGCACCGTAGCGTAAAAAAATTAAGGTACTGCCAATTCCTACCATACTCAGATAGGTAATGGCGGCAATATAGTGACGCGTAATGGTAACTGCTAATGCTGCCGCAAAAACCAGCGCTGCAACTAACCAATCAAACCACGATAAACCATGCGGAACAAAGTGAGCAATTGGCCAATGCTGCAGATAAATCAGCAATACAATCACGGTCAATGCAGGAGCCAATAATGTAATAGCAATATAGCGCGATAAATAACCACTCTGTAACCAGTGGCTCAGCTGCGCCACCTGTTCAATGATTTTTAGCACTAAATCGTAACCAGCCTCTGCACCAAAACGATCGTAACGGGCAAACCAACGTAATATTCTACTAATTCTGCCATAGAGAAAATAGACCACAACAGCAATCACTAATGTCACTATGGTTAACAACAACTCTATCCCAACACCATGCCACAGCGACAATTCTACCCCTTTTGCTCGTGACACCACCGCCTGGACCGCTGGGGTAATAATTCTACCATCAATTGAGTACGGCAACAGGCCAAATGCCAAACTAGCTAACGCCAATACCATGACTGCCAGCCACTGCCCACGTGGCGCCTCATGCGGCTGCTGTTTGACGCGACGTTGACCACAAAAAGGTTTAAAAATGACTAAACCTGAAATCACTGCAAAGATCACATTGGTCAAGATCACAATAAAAATCAGTATCTCTTCACCCGTTCCACCAGCTAATTTAGCTTCGTAAACCGCCTCTTTACTAATAAAACCGACTAGCGGCGGTAATCCAGCCATTGAAGCAGCACAAATTGCCATGCCTAATAGTGTCCACGGCAGCGCACGACCAAGCCCTGATACTTCACTCAAGTTGCGACTGCCCGCAGCATGATCAATATTACCAACAGCAAGGAACAGCCCTGCTTTGTAAAGTGCATGAGCAAAGAAAAATAGTATCGCCGCTTGAACCATCGCCGGTTGATCAGTGGCCAATAGAAACATCAATAACCCTAATGCCATAGTTGTCGAGTAGGCCAACATTCGTTTCATATCATCACTGCGCAGCGCTAACATAGCGGTCACAACCATTGTTAATGAGCCAAAGGTGGTCAACAGCCAGAACCATAACTGGGTATGGCCAAGAATTGGCGTCATCCGTGCAACAAGATAGACGCCGGCCTGAACCATGGTGGCTGAATGGAGATAGGCACTAACCGGTGTTGGCGCTGCCATGGCATTCGGCAACCAAAAATGGCTCGGAAACTGTGCCGATTTGGTAAATGCACCAATTAAAACCAGTATGACAATTGCAAGATAAAACGGATTAAACTGCAGTGAGAAAGTATGTAACATCTGACTAAAGAGAAAAGTCCCGCTACACCATCTAATAAGCAGGAAACCGGCTAACAGTGCCAATCCGCCAAGTGCGGTTACCAGCAGTCCCTGCAGGGCTGCCGCACGTGCAACCGCTTTATGATTATCAAAGCCAATAAGTAAAAATGAGGAGAGTGTTGTCAATTCCCAGAAAATAAATAGCATAATCAAGTTATCTGATAATACTAACCCGAGCATGGAGCCCATAAAGAAGAACAGATAACGATAAAAACGGCCTAAATCAGGCCGCTTAGCCAGATAAGCGCCACTGTAAATGACAATCAGGATACCAATTCCACTAATGAGTAAGGCAAACAGATTACTTAAGCCATCAGCATAAAAGGTGAAATCAATACCATAGGCGGGCCAGAAAGGCGTTGTGCTGATGGCCTGACCGCCACGGGCAATTAAAGGAATCAACGTAATGAACTTGATAAACAGACCTAAAGGTAGTAGCGCTAACACCCACGCCGCCACTGTAGCCCCGAATATGGCCACAACTCTGGATGCGAGTACCGCTATAATAAAACAGAGTAAAATCGCAACTAACACTAATCGTTAATCCTATTGTTTTGTCTGCCTGCTTCCTATCGCTCTCCATAGTAACATATTGATAGTAGCGATAGCCTATCTAACCGATAGTATCCACTATTTTTGTGTTGCCATCAATAATTAGACGCTTTGGGACCCAGGGAATAAGCGCCAGTATTGTAAGTCACTATGACAGTGAGCGCTCCTGGACGCCGATCAAGTCTTGGCATGACGGCGTGGGGTTGAAGTCCTCGGGCCGACGAGATTCTAGCTGAGAATATGCTGAGTAGTGAAAATTATTTCGTATTTAAAGAAAATTCACTTTGACCATATTCATTTATTGTTGTTAATGGTCCGTTTGGGGGAGAAAAAGCTATATCGGGCGTATATTCATGCTCATCACTCTCACTCTTATTAATTTGCTCTGTTTCATCATCCCATGACATTTTTCCAGTTGGTGGAATTAATCCCTTATTCCTAGGATCCTGACTAGAAAAACCACTATAATAAAAAAACTCTATTGGTGTTGTTGTATGATCGTCTGTTTCATTATCTTTTAATGATTTAGTGTCTTGCGAACCATCATTAGTTTCATTCTGTTCTTTAACTAGAACTTTTGTCTCTATTTGATTCTCACTTTTTTCATTAGACATAAATTTAGACTGAATTGTAGTAGTCGAGTCACTCCGCGTCCTATATTGCTTTTTAGTTTCTACTTGTGGTGAAACTTGCTCAACATCCCCACCAACAAGAAAACTGGCAAGGTAACTGAAAATAGATTTAATTTTATCCCATATCGAGCTATTTACTTTTTGACCCATTTCTGCGTGACTTTTTCCAGAGCTCTTTATGTTACGACTTTTAATAATTAGGTTCCTGTAATATAAGCACTGCCTTTCTTCATTGTCCATCGCTTCTTGTAAACGCTTTTTCTCCTGAAGATGCCACTCGATATCAAAACGATCAATATATTTAGACTCAATCAAGTTATCAATTGAATCATCAATGATATAGTCCTCTTCAATCTTAGTTTTCAAAGATACGTATTGCTGATAATGCTTATGCATAAGCATTTTATATCTGCTAATACTAGAATTTCTGCGAATGATTGCATTTGTAGTAGATGGGTCAACTAGTAAACTAAACATCTGCGTCTCTGTGATAATTATTTTATTTACGAAAGTAGCCGGGATTATACTTTCTGGGTAAGATATTGTCAATAAATTTAACAGTTTTTAAAAATTAAGGCATTGATATATATGAATTAAAATTTATAAAAGCGCTTTTTTTGTCATATTATTGTCATTTTTTAAGGACTTTTTGCAATGAAATTTAATGAGGGCTGTTATAAAAACTTACAAAAAAACCTTTTGTACTCTGTCCAGTAGTGAAAGCAAATAAGATTATTATTATTATTCTGCGTGACCATTTCGACACATAGATTTCGTACAAAAGGTTAATTGTTATTATACATAATTAATCAACAATGTCAAGGGTTTCTAGTTAATAACGTTATTTTTCATATACTTAAACTTTTAAGAAAAAAACCAATAACAAATAACAACCTATGCTTGAGACACTTCTACCATCGCTGTATAGTATCGCCAAGATGGCAAATAAGTGAAAAAACGAATAATATGACAGCAAAAATTATTGACGGCAAAGCATTCGCTACCAAACTGCAAAATGCAGTCAAAGCTGGTGTAGCTGAACGATTGGCAAACCATCTATCTGCGCCAGGACTGGCGGTTGTTCTCGTTGGCAATGATCCCGCTTCAGCAGTCTATGTACGTAATAAACAGCGCGCCTGTGAGGCCATTGGCATTATCTCACAGCGCTTTGATCTACCTGAAGAGACTGATCAAGAGACCCTATTGCAACTAGTGAATCAACTGAACCAAAATCCTGATGTACATGGCATCTTGGTCCAGCTACCACTCCCCTCACAAATTGATGTAGCAACTATTATCTCTGCCATTGATCCGAAAAAAGATGTCGATGGCTTTCATCCGACGGTATTAGAAAAAATGGCGCGTGGCGAAACTGTACTGCGCCCCTGCACCCCTTATGGCGTCATCCAGATGCTGCGCGATCTCGATATTCCACTACAAGGCCGTCATGCCGTAGTAGTTGGCGATTCAATTATTGTTGGCAAACCGCTGGCTATTGAACTACAACTTGCCGGCTGTGAGGTGACAGTTTGCAACAAATATACGCAAGATTTAGCCGCAGAGGTCAAAAAAGGCGATATTGTTGCTGTTGCTGTCGGCAAACCAAACCTGATTCCAGGCGATTGGATTAAAGAAGGTGCGGTAGTCGTTGACATCGGCACTACACGTCTAGCTAATGGTAAACTCTCTGGTG